>PMYF01000876.1 GCA_003171295.1 Acidobacteriota bacterium
GGGCTAAACTGTTCACAAGTAGAATTGATGAAGGCTTGAAACAGCGTCCAGAGTGAGCGCTTCATTCCTTCTATTAAAAAAGGGTTTGTCCAATGAGCAGAGTAACTCCGCGCAGACTGCTGCGCCTCGTTGCCTATGTTGTTCCCCTCCTGATCCTCTGTTCAATCGTTGCGTTTCTTCTCTTCGACCTCAAAGAAATAACGGACATTCGCCGTCAGCTCCGAAATACGGACGGCAGGATCACTCAGCTATCCACAGAGACGCAGGACGCAGTTGACGGCCTTTCGCGCGGCCTGAGCGATCTGTCACAGAGCATGCAGAACGAGATCGCCTTGGCGCGGCGAAGCACGGGCTGGGACGTGTCGCACATGGGAAACCGCCTTTCAGGGCGCCTGGACGAGATGGCCCGTCGGATGGCCGACATTGCCGTGGCGTCACAGTCCGCTGTCTCTATCTCTGCCGTAGACAATGCTGGTCTTGCCGCGCACGCGGAGCAGGACCTTGCCGCAGCACACAAGATGGAAGATGCAAGAGCCCTCTTTGATTCCGGAAAGTATGGGCAGGCTCAGAAGAGTTTCTTTGCAGTTCTTGCGGCGCAACCGGAGAATGTCGATGCACGTCTGCACTACGCGGCAAGTCTCTATCGTGCAAATCCCGCCGACGCGAGCAACTATTCGACAATTGAAAAGAATCTCCGCTCCGTCTTGAGCAACGACGCAGAGAATCTTCTTGCACTGGAGACCCTGGCCATGGTGGAGATCGAGCGCCAGAAGTGGTCTGATGCGCTCGGACATCTGAAGATTCTTACCGCGCGGCAGACGGGAAATCCCAGCTACTTGAAGAGCTCGGGATACTGCTCGCTCAAGATCGGTGACACGGCGGCAGCGCGGGCCTATTTCGAGTCGGCCGTGCGAGCCTCCCCGACGGACCGCGAGGCTCTCAGTTATCTTGGCGATTGTGAGTCAAGCCTGGGCAATGCAATGGCAGCCGAGCAGGACTGGAATGCCGCGTTAGCGACGCTTGACCTCAAGACAGCCGCCGGCATCGAGGCGGGCATGGAGCTTCGGGTCAGACTCGCAAAGTCCGCCTATGGGCGAGGAGCCTACCAGGAGAGTGTGGCGTACGCGCACGAGGGTAATTTACTGGGGAAATCCGAGCTGTTGCGCGCATATGAAGGCCTCAGCCTTTCTGCCCGCGGGAACAAGGAGGCTGCTCGCGTCATCCTTCAGGGGGTCTCTTCTTCATCTGACGCGCAAGCCGCGGCCCTGGCCAAAGAGGCCCTTCAGGAGAATCAACAGTGAGGCGGCTCCCCATGGCTTGGAACCGTGCGGCAGCGATGTTCTTTTTGTTCCTCGCGGCAGCGGCCGCAGGCGCCATGGAAATATTCCTGGCGCCTATTGCGTACCAAGACGATAGCGGCGCGTCGGCGGCAGAGACAAAGCGTCCTCAAGAGGACCTGTTCAAGCGGCTCGGAGGGGCTGTTATCGCCACCGGCGTCAATCTCCACTCCGTTCAGGCATCCCAGGATTCCCTTCCGCGCTCATTCCTCGAGGCAGCGCGGTTGTGCGAATCGCAGGGCTACCCCTACCTTTTGTACGGCTTTGTGAAGCGCACGGAGTACTCTTACTACGCTGAAGTGAAGCTCTTGGAGCGGGAGCGTAAAGAAGTCTCCGCAGCTTTCATCGCCAGCGATGACGAGGGTCACTACGAGCGCCTTATTGACGACCTTGCAGCAAAGGTCACCGGCTATATCCGCACAGATCTGGGAATGGGACCGCCGCCCCCGGTTGAGCGGCCGGCCAGAAACATCCTCGTTCTGCCTGTCTCCGTGGGCTACTGGACACCGACGGGTGGGAACTGGAGTCAGGCCATGGCCGGGCTGGTGAGCGCGGACCTTAGCCTCAGGTTCATACCTGCAAAGCCCCTGTTTCACCTCTGGTTGAGACCCAGTTACCTGGCCATAGGGCTGGACCTGGAATACGCGTTGGGGACGAATCAACCGGGGCTTGAAAGCTTCTATTTCCATGCGGCTAAGGTCCGCATACCAGTCGAGGCAATGATGGATCTCGGAGGAGGTCACCGGCTCGGCCTGGGCCTCGGCCCTCTTCTGGAGATAGACACCATGGTACAGTCACAACAGTACGCCTCCACGGCTGTCCAGACCACAATCGTGCCGGGGGCGGCGTTTTCCATTCTCTATCAATATGTCCTTTCCAGCTCGGTGTCCCTGGGACTTACCAATATGTTCGACCTGGCTTTTTATTCGAAACCTCTGCTGACGTACTCACCGAGGCTGTCCGTGAACATCTGGCTGGGCGGAGGATCATAGGAGAAAAAGATGAGAATAGTCGGCTGCATCCTTGTTGCCTTTGCGGCGAGCCTGGTGAGCGCATGCCAGGCGGGATTGCTGCAGGACATGAGCCGCGCACTCGGTGATCCCGCGGTCATAGCACCAGCGGCTACTTCATTCGTGAAAGAAAATATCATCGACGTAAGCTGGCCCCAGGATCCGAATGCGGATCTCTGCATTCTCCAGAGAGCGCTGGACAACGCAACCCCCAGCTTCTCGACCGTCTACAGCGGCACAGACACTAACTATGAGGACACGAATTGCACCGATCAGGGACGCTATCTCTATCGGTTGACAAAGACGCGCGGGACAAAGAGCTTCGGCCCCTCTGATGCGGTCATGGGCGTGTCAAGCGCAGTGAGCCTTGATAGCCTTGAACCGAATGACAATGAAAGCCAGGCGACCCCGCTCACCTCGACCCTGGCGGCAAATCTCTACTACTACAGTTCTGTTGTCCAACAAAACGGTGCACCGATGGTCACCCAGGACGTGGATTGGTATTCAGTGAGCGTGCCATCCCATCGGAAGGCGAATATCGTGGTGACCCAGGATGGTCTGCAAGGAGGATCGACGAACACCTGGATGTATTTCTATCTTAAAGGA
>PMYF01000359.1:0-1923 GCA_003171295.1 Acidobacteriota bacterium
AGGGTGGCCTCCGGCATCTATAATGCTTAAGTGAGGGAATAATCATGAAGAACGGTCTCAATATTTCCCCCAACGGGGCGCTGGATTTCCTATCTCTGGGAGCGCTGGTCCACCGTCTCGATCCGGGGATCATTCCTTTCCGTAAAGCCAGCGAATGTCAGATTCACGTCAGTGGCGGGGAGTTTAACTGCGCCGCCAACCTGTCGGATTGTTTCCGGCTGCAAACGGGCATTGCGAGTGCCATGGTGGATTACCCGGTCGGTGACCTGATCGCCGAGCGGGTGCGGGCGATGGGCGTGAAGCCTTTCTATAAGCGTTTTAAGCACAACGGCGTCAATGGCCCGAACATGGCCGCCGTGTATAGCGATCGTGGCCAGGGAGTACGCGCACCCGTCGTGTTCTATAACCGCGCCAACGAAGCCGGAGCGTTGCTCAAGCCCGGCGACTTCGATTGGAAGGCCATTTTCGGGACCGGCGTGCGGTGGTTTCACAGCGGCGGGATTTTCGCGGCTCTTTCCGCAACGACTGGGGAGTTGATTGTGGAGGCGATGAAGGCTGCCAAGGCCGCCGGCGCGGTAACTTCGTTCGACCTGAACTACCGCGCCAAGCTCTGGGACATATGGGGTGGTCACGAACGCGCGCTACTGGTCATCGCGCGCATCGTCGAACATGTTGACATCCTCGTCGGTAACGAAGAAGACCTGCAAATGGGCCTCGGAATATCCGGACCGGAAGTCGCTGCGAAGTCGAAGCTCGACCCCAGCGCTTTCTTCGGGATGATCGACAAGGTGGTGGTCAAGTACCCCCATGTCAAGGTTGTCGCCACGACGCTGCGCGAAGTCCAGTCCAGCAACCGGCACAGTTGGAGTGCTGTGGCCTGGATCAACGGCAAAGCCTATCAGGCTCCCACCGCCGAACTCGATATCCACGATCGGGTGGGCGGCGGCGATGGCTTCGCCTCTGGATTCTTCTATGGTCTCATCTCGGGCGAAGAGCCGGAGGAAGCCGTGAAGCTGGGCTGGGCACACGGAGCATTACTGACCACCTACCCAGGCGACACCACGATGGCCACCGTGGAACAGGTGCGTGCTTTCGCCAAAGGTGGGTCAGCGCGCATCCAGCGCTGAAGTGATCTGCGGGAAGACCGTCCTGCATAGGTGGCAGGGGCGCCGGGTCCAACCGCGTCTTCACCTCGATCCGTAAGGGGTTCCCCGGGAGCGGGGACGCCAGGCTGGCTCCGCGCCATTGGCGGCGCGGGGCCGCTCGGCGGAAGGGAAGCTGTGCCCACAGCGCCTCACCTCACCCCCCTTCGGCGGCCATCATCCCGTGCACACATCAAGCGGCGGTCGCACGAACTTCAACTTCCTGCAAAGTTATATTGGGACGTTATATAATTGCACGTGCTGGCCCGCTCCCTTCAGGCCCCGCCGGCATCTCATTGTATCGGGCTTTCAAAGATGCGCGCAGGGGAGTGCCACGGTGGGCCGGGTGGGGCATCTTAAATCCATTCATGTGGAGGACTAATCCCTTGGACCTGCAGCACGCAACTCCGGCTTCGAAGTCCCGTCTGAGTCCGGACGAGCTCGACCAGCTTTGCATCAACACCATTCGCTTCCTTTCTGTCGACGGTGTGCAGAAAGCCAACTCCGGCCACCCGGGACTGCCCATGGGGGCGGCGCCCATGGCGTACGTGCTTTGGACTCGCCACATGCGGCACGATCCCGCGAAGCCTGGTTGGCCCAACCGTGACCGCTTCGTCCTCTCTGCGGGGCACGGCTCGATGCTCCTTTACAGTCTGTTACACCTGACGGGCTATGACATGCCTCTCGGGCAGTTGCAGCAGTTCCGCCAGTGGGAAAGCAAGACACCGGGCCACCCGGAGTATTGGCTTGTCCCGGGCATTGAAACCACTACCGGTCCTCT
>PMYF01000359.1:1974-2894 GCA_003171295.1 Acidobacteriota bacterium
ATGGAGGGCGTGTCGTCGGAAGCCGCTTCGCTGGCAGGCCATCTGAAGCTCGACAACCTGATCTATCTCTACGACGATAACCATATTTCCATCGAAGGTTCCACAGATCTGACCTTCACAGAAGACCGCGCCAAGCGTTTCGAGGCCTATGAGTGGTTTGTCCAGAAGGTCGACGATGGAAACAATCTCGTGGCGATCGACAAGGCCATGCGGGCCGCCCAAGCGGAGCGCGAACGGCCGTCGATCATCATGGTTCGCACCCACATCGGTTACGGCAGTCCGAACAAGCACGACACCGCCGAAGCCCACGGCGCCCCGCTCGGTGAGGAGGAGGTTAAGCTCACCAAGCAGAATCTCGATTGGCCGCTGGAACCGACGTTCTACGTTCCGGACGAGGCGCGTGCCCATTTCCGTCTGGCCATCGAAAAGGGGGAAAAAGCCGAAGCCGAATGGGAGGCTCGGCTGGCGGCTTATCGCCAGACCTTTCCCGACCTTGCAGCAGAGTGGGATCGGTTCACAAAGGGTGAGTTGCCATCGGGGTGGCAAGCGAGTATCCCCACTTTCAGCCCTTCTGAAAAGCCCATGGCCACGCGCCAGGCCTCCGGCAAGGTCTTGAATGCTCTATCGCCGGTTCTTCCCACACTGCTCGGCGGTTCGGCGGATTTGGCTCCTTCCACGAACACGCTGATCAAAGGCGAAAAGAATTTCGGTCCAGGAAGCTATGGCTCGCGAAACTTCCACTTCGGCGTCCGCGAGCACGGCATGGGCACGGTCCTGAATGGCATGGCCCTGAGCGGGTTGATCCCATACGGCGCCACGTTCTATATCTTCTCCGATTACCTGCGTCCGGCGCTGCGGCTGTCGGCTCTGATGGGGCTCCACACGATCTTCGTTTTTACCCATGACAGCGTTTTCCTGGG
>PMYF01000359.1:2921-4176 GCA_003171295.1 Acidobacteriota bacterium
CAAGGCGGTCCAGTGGCATTGATCTTGACGCGCCAGGTGTTGCCCATTATGGATCGCAGCAAATACGCTTCCGCGGAAGGACTTGAAAAGGGAGCTTACTTATTGGCGGACGCAGGCGGCAGGGCTCCGGAGATAATCCTGATTGCCACGGGCTCGGAGGTGGCGCCCACGCTGGACGCTTACGAGAAGCTTACCGCCGAAGGCGTTGCGGCGCGCCTCGTGAATATGCCCTCCTGGGATCTTTTCGAAAAGCAGCCGCAGTCTTATCGAGATGAAGTGCTGCCCCCCAGCGTGACGGCACGCCTCGCGGTTGAGGCTGCAGTGTCTTTCGGCTGGGAAAGGTACGTAGGGTCCAAAGGCGCCGTGCACGGGATTAATCATTTTGGAGCTTCCGCGCCATACAAGGTGATCGCAGAGAAATGGGGGTTCACCGGCGCGCATATTCTGAAGCTGGCGCACGAGCTTTTGGGCCGGTAATCGTTCCAGGCGCACGCAAGGGCGAAACAGACTGCGGAAAAGCGATTCCTTGCTGTCATTCTGAGCGAAGCGAAGAACCCCTGCATTTGTAGAATCAGGCAAATGCNNGTCACCTGCGGCTCCTCAGGATGGCAACTTTGGCGATTTTCCCGCAGCCTGGAAAGGCCTTGCGGGGGCCCTTCCGCCGAGCGAATCGCGGCAACGGGGGAATAACAGGTGTCGAAAAGCTTTGGGACCGTCTTGCAAAACCGCGAGGGGGACTGTGCCAGGAAAATGAAGGAGGCTTCTTGATGAGTATCAATGCGCTTCGCGAACTCAATCGTTTGGGGCAGAGTGTCTGGTTTGACTACATCCGCCGCCGGGAACTGACTTCCGGGCACCTGCAGGGATTGATTGAGGAAGATGGCGTCTCGGGAGTCACCTCGAACCCCAGTATTTTTGAGAAAGCCATCGCCGGCAGCCAGGACTACGACGGAGCGATCCGGAAGTTGGTCGCCGAAGGCAAGGAGGCGCCGGCTATTTTTGAGAGCCTGGCGGTTGAGGATATTCGCGGGGCCGCCGACCTTTTCCGGCCAACCTATCAGGCCACCGAGGGCCGGGATGGGTTCGTGAGTATCGAGGTCGCGCCAACACTCGCACGCGACACGGAAGGAACGATTGCCGAGGCGCGCCGACTCTGGCGCGAAGTCAACCGGCCCAACATCCTGGTCAAGGTTCCCGGGACGGCGGAAGGCCTGCCCGCCATCGAGCAACTTCTGGGTGAAGGCATCAATATCAA
>PMYF01000359.1:4237-10583 GCA_003171295.1 Acidobacteriota bacterium
GCGGAAAAAGAGACGCTCCCGAACCTGCTGGGAAAAACGGCGAACGCCAACGCCAAGCTGGCGTATGTGAAGTTCAAGGAAATCTTCTCGAGTCCCCGATTCCAGGCATTGGCGAAGAAGGGCGCGCGCGTGCAACGCATGTTGTGGGCATCGACCGGCACGAAAAATCCCAAGTACAGCGACACGGTTTACATTGATCATCTGATTGGCCCGGACACGGTCAACACGATGCCCGCTGCCACCATGGCAGCCTACCGTGATCACGGCAAGCCCCGCACAACAATTGAAGAAGGCGTGGATGAGGCGCGCGCCGCGATGCAGCAACTGGCGGAAAAGGGAATCGACCTTGCCGCAATTACACGCAAGCTGGAAGAGCAGGGCGTGGAGGCGTTTGCGCAGGATTACGGAAAGCTTCTGGCCTCGATTGCCGAAAAGCGCCGGCATTTTGTTGCCGCGGCGCACCTGGAACCCGCCACGATCAGCGGTGGGGGCCTGCACCTGGCCACGGTCGCGGCGCTGGAGCGCCTGGGCGAACAGCATTTTTCGCGGCGTTTCTGGGATCGTGACCCGGCCCTATGGAAGCAGGAACCAGCGCATCAGAAGCTGATTCGCAATTCGCTCGGGTGGCTGGGGGTACCGCATACGATGGTCGGGCAGGCGGAGGCACTCGAAAGCTTTGCGCAAGAGGCCCGGCAGGCCGGCTTCACGCACCAGGTCTTGTTGGGGATGGGTGGCAGCAGCCTGTGTCCTGACGTCTGCCGCGCCACATTCGGCACGGCGCCGGGGTTTCTGCAACTGCACGTGCTGGATTCGACCGTCCCGGCGAGTGTTGAGGCGGTGGAGAAATCCGTCGACCTTGTGCACACGCTGTTTCTCGTGTCGAGCAAGTCCGGCGGCACAACGGAGACGATGAGCTTCTGCCACTATTTCTACGACCGGGTGCGCGCCGCTAAAGGCGACCGCGCGGGAGAGAATTTCCTCGCCATTACGGATCCGGGATCATCCCTCGAGAAGTTAGCGAGGGAGAGAAACTTTCGGCGTATTTTTCCCGGGCAGCCCGACATCGGAGGCCGATTCTCGGCCCTCTCGAACTTCGGTATGGTGCCGGCGGCGCTGGCGGGAGTGGACGTCCGCGCGCTGCTCGAGCGCGCCGCGCATATGGCACAGGCGTGTGGGGCTTCGGTGGCCGCAGAGGAGAACCCCGGTCTTGTGCTGGGTGCGGTGCTGGGCGAGGCGGCACGCCGGGGGCGTGACAAGATCACTCTTGTCATCTCTCCCGCCATCGAGACTTTCGGCGACTGGGCTGAACAACTGATTGCGGAAAGCACGGGCAAGGAGGGGAAGGGATTATTACCGGTGGCGGGCGAGCCGCTGGGGGACCCGGCTGTTTACGGGCAGGACAGGGTCTTCGTACGGATCAAGCTGGCGGCCGATGCGGACGAGAAACCGGAGCGGGCGCTTAAGGCTCTAGAGTCTGCTGGGCATCCGGTGATCCGGATCGTCTTGCGAGGTACTCTTGACCTGGGCGGGGAGTTTTTCCGCTGGGAAGTGGCCACCGCCGCGGCGGGCGCGATCATGGGTATTGATCCGTTTGATCAGCCCAATGTGCAGGAAAGCAAGGACAAGACCAATAGCTTGCTGGCGGAATTCAGCGCCCGGGGAGAGTTCTCGGAGCCAGAACCGCTCTGGGAGTCTGACGGCCTGAAAGTCTACGTTGACGCGGCGACGCAAGCGAGCCTGGCGAAATCGGGTGCAGGCTCCCTGTCGGCAGAGGTGATCCTCACGGCATTCCTGAACCAGGCGCGGCCAGGCGATTATGTGGCCCTGATGGCGTATCTCCAGCCTACGGAGGAACACACCGCGGCGCTGCAGTCCATGCGCGTGCAGTTGCGCGACTCGCTGCGGCTCGCGACAACGCTCGGGTATGGCCCGCGGTTTCTGCACTCGACGGGCCAGTTTCACAAGGGTGGGACGAATAACGGAGTGTTCATCCAGTTGACTGCGGATGATTTGCAGGATCTTGCCATCCCGGGGAAACCCTACACGTTCTCGGTGTTGAAGCACGCCCAAGCGCTGGGCGATCTGCACTCGCTCGTGAGTAAACAGCGGCGCGTGATCCGGCTGCACCTGGGTAAGAATGCTGGCCAACAACTGGTTCGACTCACGCAACGGGTCGAGAATGCCGTGAAGCCCCGAATGCCGGGACAGACAAGTTAGGAACGCAATTCGCAATCGCTTGGAAACGAAGCGCAGGATGTTCAAGCCAGGAGAGTTTTCATGCCAGAGACGGCCGCGCTGACCAATCCCTTGCGTGAAGGGATTCGCCTGCGGCGAACCCCGGACCCCTGCTCCATGGTCATTTTCGGGGCTTCCGGCGACCTCACCAGACGAAAGCTCATCCCCGCCCTTTTTTACCTCTCGCGCGAAGGCATGCTGGCGCCAGGGTTTTCCGTGGTCGGCTGCGCGCGCACTCCCAATACCGAGGAAGCGTTCCGCCGGGAGATGGCCGGCGCCGTGAAGAAATTCCTGCAGCTTACGACAGAAAGCGATGCTTTCGTGGAGGCATTCGGGAAAACGCTGCATTACGTCGCCGACGATTTTGGAGACCCGAAAGCCTACGCGATGCTCAAAGGAGTGCTGGAGCGCCTGGATCAGGAGCGGGGAACCAGCGGAAATCGCCTCTTCTACCTCGCCACACCCCCGAGTTTCTTTCCGGTCATCGTGCAGCACCTGGGGGGGGCCGGATTGGCGAAGCCCCAAGTTCCGGGAAAGACTTGGACACACATCATCATTGAAAAGCCCTTTGGACAGAGCCTGGAAAGCGCACGCGATTTGAACCGGGTTGTGACCGGCGATTTTAGTGAGAACCAGATCTATCGCATTGATCACTACTTGGGGAAGGAGACAGTCCAAAACCTTTTGGTGTTCCGCTTCGCCAACGGGGTGTTTGAGCCGTTTTGGAATCGGCGCTATATCGACCACGTGCAAATTACCGTGGCCGAGGAGTTGGGTGTGGAGAACCGGGGAAGCTATTACGAAGAATCGGGGCTGCTGCGTGACATGATTCAGAATCACGTGCTGCAGTTGCTGAGCCTGGTCGCGATGGAGCCTCCGGCAACCTTTGAAGCGACTGCCGTGCGCGATGAGAAAGCCAAGGTGCTGCGCTCGATACGCCCTATGCCCGCCTCCCGGGTGCCGGATTTTGTTCTGCGGGGCCAGTACTCGGAAGGGCTCGTAGGCGGCAAGAAGGAGATTGGGTATCGATCGGAGCCGAAGGTTGCGCCAGCTTCGAACACGGAAACCTATGCGGCGGTTAAGCTCTTCATCGACAACTGGCGCTGGGCGGACGTGCCGTTCTACCTGCGCTCCGGCAAGCGCTTGCCCAAGCGTGTATCGGAAATCTCCATTCAGTTCCGGCGCGTGCCGCACCTGCTCTTTCGCGGGTCAGGCGCGGAGGGAATTGAACCCAATGTTATTTCTATTCGCCTCCAGCCCAACGAAGGAATCTCGCTGAAGTTTTGCGCCAAGCTGCCCGGCACGAGCATGCAGATTCGCCCGGTGAAGATGGAATTTCGCTACGGAGAGTCCTTCGGTGCAACACCGCCCACCGCTTACGAAACGCTGCTGTTGGATTGCATGCTGGGTGATCCCACGCTCTTCAATCGCGACGATGCCGTCGAGCTATCCTGGGAATTTGTGGATCCTATCCTGGAGCGTTGGAAGCAGGATGGGGGCAAGGGGCTCGCCTTTTACCCGGCGGGCAGTTGGGGACCGCCCGAAGCGGACGATTTCATCGAACGCGATGGCCGACAGTGGCAGAGACTGTAGAAGAACAGTAGGCCAATAGCCAGCATGCCTCGGCAAAGGACGACCGGGCAGGCCACAGACAAGCGCGGAGAAGGGAAGGAACCGGTATTTGAAGGACACCTGGCAGGAGATCGCCCCGGGCGAGGCGCGCCCCGCGAACGTGGCGGAGATTGAAGCCGGGCTTTCCGCCATGTGGCGGAGCGCGGCGGAAGGACCGGGGGCGGAGTCGGCGGTGATGCGGGCCTCCGCGCTGACCTTACTGATTGTCGTGGACGGCGAGGAGGGGGCGCGCGAAGTCAGCGAACTGATCGCGGATGTCACGCGCCAGAATCCGTGCCGTGCCATCGTGATGTTGATTGAGCCACAGGCCACGCCCGCTGGATTGATGGCCACGGTTTCCGCGCATTGTCATATCCCGGTGGCCGGTGAGAAGCAGATTTGCAGTGAGCAGATCACCCTGTATGCTCGGGGTGAAACGGGCCCGGAGCTTGCCAGTGTCGTGCTTCCTCTGACCGTCGCGGGATTGCCGATATACCTGTGGTGGCGGGCCGGGCGCTTCGCCGTGCCAACGTACTTCGAGCAGATTCTGCGTGTGACCGAACACCTCNNTGGCTGGGAAAATACTCCGGGCGGATTCGTCTTTCCGATTTGAACTGGGCCCGTGCAACGCCGTGGCGTGAACTACTGGCTCAGTGCTTCGATTCGCCGGAGCGCCGCCCTTTTCTAGATCGCATCCGGTCGGTGCGGATTGAGTATGAAAGGGAATCGGCGCGGCTTGCCACGCAGCGTGCTCAGGGGTTGCTCCTGGCGGCGTGGCTTGCCACACGCCTGGGCTGGGAATTTCGCCGGACGGAAAGACGCGGAGAAAACCTGCCGCACGCACACTACTTCCAGTCCGGTAACCGCGAGATTGAGGTCACGCGGGCGCTGCGGAATTTAGAGGGTGGAGGAAGCGGCGTCTGTTTTTCGCTTAAACTGGAGGGCGATGGCGCGTGCTTCACGTTTGCGCGGGGCCCGGATGGCAAGGTGGTGCAGACGCTCGCCGAGGTCCCGGGGTTCGCGCCCCTGGCCGGGACCGTACGGATTGAGGTCCTCGATGAGATCGAGATCGTCAACGAAGAACTCAAGCTGGCGCGCCGCGATCGTGTCTATGAGGAAGCGCTGGCCATGGTGGCGCGGATGACGACCGCTTGATCGTGCGACCGAAGCCTGGGGGGGAAGATTCCGCCATGATGCCTGAACCTGAAATCCGCATCTTCGAGGATCCAGGCCATCTGTACTGGGCGGCGGCGACACGGTTTGAAGATTTGGCGCGCGTCAAGGCCATCGAAAGAAAGGCCTTTACGGTGGCGCTTTCCGGAGGATCGACACCGCAACCGCTGTACGAAATTCTGGGCAGTGCGGCGTTTGCCGGGCGGGTGCGATGGACGAACGTTCACTTATTTCAGGTGGATGAACGCTCGGTGGCTCCGGATGCTCCCGAAAGCAATTATCGCCTGATCCGTGGGGCGATGTTGGAATCTTCGATGTTACCGGATGGGAACTTCCACCGCTTGCAGGCGGAGCGACCGGACCGCGAACAGGCGGCGCGTGACTACGCCGAAGACTTGGCGCGCGTTCTCGCCCCCGCGCCGGGAGAGTTCCCGCGCCTGGATTTGGTTTACCTTGGCATGGGGCCGGACGGGCACACGGCATCGCTCTTTCCGGGTAGCCCAGCTCTGGAGGAACGAAGGTTGTGGGTCGTGCCAAACTATGTTGCAAAGCTCCAGGCTTACCGCCTGACGCTGACTCTGCCGGTGCTCAATGCCGCCGGGCATGTTATTTTTATGGTTACAGGTGCTGACAAGGCCGGCGCGCTACGTGAGGTGTTGGAAGGCCCTGCGGGGCGCTTGCCGGCGCAGCGGATTCAGCCTGCGCACGGCCGCGTAAGCTGGTTCGTCGATAGGGACTCGGCACGCTTGCTGAGTCAAGCCAGGAGGTGACGCCTGAAGATCAAAATTGCTCCTTCCATTCTTTCCGCAGACTTTGCTCGCCTGGGTGAACAGGTCCGAGCTGTGGAGGCGGCGGGTGCGGACCGCATCCACATCGACGTGATGGATGGCCGCTTCGTACCCAATATCACTTTTGGCCCCCTGGCCGTGCGGAGCCTGCGGCCGCTCACGTCCCTGACCCTGGAGGCGCACTTGATGGTTACTCCGCCTGAGGATTTTATCGAGGCGTTTGCGGCAGCGGGCGCGGATACCATCCTCGTGCACCAGGAAGCCACACCGCACCTGCACCGTGCCCTCCAGCAGATTCGGGCCCTTGGGAAGAAGGCGGGCGTGGTGTTGAATCCCTCCACCCCGGCCGGCACGCTATCGGAAGTGCTTGACCTCGTGGATATTATCCTGGTGATGACTGTGAACCCCGGTTTCGGTGGGCAGGAGTTCATCCCCGGAACACTGCAAAAGATCCGCCAGGTGCGGGATTCGCTCACGGAACGCGGTTTGGATTGCGAAGTGGAAGTGGACGGCGGCATCAACGAGCAGACCGCACGCCG
>PMYF01000359.1:10629-17644 GCA_003171295.1 Acidobacteriota bacterium
GCCATCCCCCGGCTAATCGCCCATGCGACAGGGAAGAGCCCGCATTAGGGTTCGTTAGAAAACATCGTGGGTGGATTCGGGCTCTGGTAGTTTGCCAAGTGTGTGATAGAGGGCGAGTTCGAGGACACGGAAGGTACGGAATCCGTATGATTTCCTCAGGATGACTTTGGCTTTGTTGTTAAGGCCCTCAACGACGCCGCTGGAAAGTAGCTTTTGAGCGCGGAAGTAGTTGAGGATCAGTTCGCGATGCTGACGCAAGGAGCGGGCGATCTTTTTCATGGGCCGGATACGGGACCGCAGGACTTGGTGGCACCATTCGTCGAGGAACTTGCCAGCCCAGGCGGGCGAGTTGTAATCCCAGAGCTGTTGAAAGGCTTCCTTCAGAAGGTAAGCGCGGACAGTCTTCAGGTTGTAGCGGAGCAGTTCGCGCAGCCGGAAGCGCTGTTCGATCTTCAGATTCTCCTCCCCGACCCAGAGCAGGCGTGTGACGCCAAGATCGATCTGGTAAACCAGCGTCAGGTATTTGTGACCTTTGGCGTACTGGATCTCGTCCAAACCGATGGCGTCGATCTGGCCGAGCACCCGATGCTCCAGACCCCAGGTGACCACGTGTTCGACCGCGTCGAAGACTTTGTCCCAGGAAGTGCGAAACGCTTCGGCAGTTTCCTTCCACGAAAGCCGGCTCGCCCAACGGGCTAGGAACAACATATATGCTTTGGTCAGGCTGCGTTTGCCGTCACCCCACGGAACCTCTTCGACGACGACCGCCTCGCAGCGACGGCAATCGACGCGCCGCATGGCGTACAGCAGAAAAACCAGAAAGCCCCAGATAGGATGAACTCGAAGCGCCGTTCGGTGAGTTGGTCGTAGCCGGGTGCCGGCTGATGGCAGCGCGAACAGATCGCGGCGGAGCCCTTGCGCGGCCACACGGAGACTTCGATACCCTTTTTGTCCGGACTGAACCGGGCGTGCTGGTAGACGAATCCCGGGAAGCGGTGGCAGCGGTTTAGAATGGTGGTCAGTTCCATGGCGCGGAAACAATGGGCGGCGAAAACCCCTACCACGAACGCGCCATCACCCAGCCATCCTTCCCGGCTTCGACAACCGGTAACTGTTAGGCGGGAGGTCATCCGGCATTTTAGGCAGGTAACAAGGCAACGTCCTGACGATTCGCCAACCGTGGCAGTTCGGCTCTCTTCGTGAACGGCGGCTCGTCGTTCGTTCCTAAAGCCTACCTGATTAAAAGAACTGTCCATTTCCGGCTAACCAAACTAGAAACTCTATCGTCCTATAATCAGAGCGTCTATGGGAACCGAGAAACCGAAGGTCGACCTTTTGCCGGGCACGCTGGACATGCTCGTTCTGAAGATATTGTTGCGGGGCCATTTGCATGGGTATGCCATCGCGCAACTGATCCAGCAATTGTCCGACGATCTGCTGCGCGTGGAAGAAGGCTCTCTTTACCCGGCTCTCCAGCGGCTTGAGCTGAATGGCTGGATTGAGGGCGAGTGGGGCCTCTCGGCCCACAACCGGCGCGCGCGTTTCTATAAGCTGACTCCGGACGGCCGCCAACACCTCGCCGAGGAGTCGGCCCGTTACCGCCAAGTCACCGGCGCGGTGGCCCGCATTATGGGGTTTGCTTAGCCAATCGGAGAAATGCATGCTTGCGGATTCACGTTGGAAGCGTTTGGGACGCCGTTTACGGTATTGGCTGGATCACCGTGAAAGGCAGCGCCTGCTGTGGGAAGAGATGGAATTCCATGTCGAGTCCATGACTCAGGAGTTGGCCGCGCAAGGCATGTCCGAGCCGGACGCTCGTGCTGCGGCGCACAGAAAGTTTGGCAATATGACACAAAAATCGGAAGAAATTCGCTCCATCTGGATCGCGCACTGGATGAGCGACCTGATGCAGGATTTAAGCTACGCGTTTCGCGGCATGAGGCGCGATGCCGGATTTACGGCGTTCACAATTCTCATCGCAGGCCTCGGCATTGGCGCCAGTACGACCGTATTCAGCGTGGTGAACGCACTGCTACTCCGTCCGCTCCCGTTTCGCGATCCAGGACGGCTGGTATGGATTACCAACGTCGACGACTTTACCACCACCCAAGCCGAACACTATTCAGACCTCCGGGAATTGAACCGATCGTTCTCCGATCTAGCGGGATTCGGCGTCTATGGTGTGGGCGATCGAGAGCTAACCGGAACCGGTGAGCCCGAGCGCCTCACCAGCGTTCCCGTTACCCAGAACTTCTTCACCTTGCTGGATGTGCAACCGATGATCGGAAGATCGTTCACCACCGAGGAGTGCAAGGGGAAATATTCCGCCCCGCCGGCCACGCTGCTCAGCTACAACTTTTGGCGAGCGCGGTTTGATTCAGACCCCGACGTGGTGGGCCGGAAGCTGACTTTAAACAATCGGCCGGCAACCGTGGTGGGCGTGCTGCCTGAGTCCTTTGATTTCGGGAGCGTCTTTGCTCCGGGCACGCGGATCGATATCTTTGTTCCCTGGCCGCTGACGGACAAAACCAAGCCGATGGGGAACACGATGAAGATCATCGGAAGACTGAAGCCCGGCGCGACGTTGCAAGACGCGCAGGCTGAGTTAACGGTGCTGGGGAAACAACTTGAGAACCAGCATCCGGAAAGGAACCCCATCACTCCGAAGCTGGCGCCGCTGGAGAAACACGTGAGCGGACCCGTGAGCCCGGCTCTGTTCGTGCTGGCTTGTGCGGTGGGTGTCGTGATGTTGATGGTGTGCGCGAATCTTTCGAATCTGCAATTGGCGAGGTTAGGCACGCGGCATAAGGAAATGACGCTGCGGGCGGCGTTAGGAGCGGGCCGTTCGCGCCTCCTGCGGCAGATGCTTACGGAGAGCGTGGCGCTCTCGTGTTGCGGTGCGGTGTTAGGACTCGTCCTCGCCGTGGCCGGAACGCGTGAACTGGCGCATCTCCATACCTTCAACCTTCCTTTGCTCGAAAGCGTTCGGATCGATGGCAGCGCGCTCCTTTTCACCTTGCTGGCAGCGGTCGCTTGCGGCGTGCTCTTTGGCCTGCTGCCGGCATTACGGGTCACGGTGCTCTCCCTTCGTGAAGGGCTGCAAGATGGCAGCCACGGATCGAGCGGCGGCAAGCAGCATGCCTGGGTTCGCGATGGGCTGGTGGTTTCCGAAGTCGCCTTCGCCTGCATACTGCTAGTCGGCGCGGGTCTGCTGATTCGGAGCTTTATCCGCGTCCTCGACGTCAATCTGGGATTCCAACCGAAGCGAGCGGCGGCGCTGAGGATTGACCCGAGCTTCCGGTTTTCGGGTTTCGCGCAGCAGAACTCTTTTATCGACGATGTGCTGACCCGCACCCGCTCCGTCCCTGGCGTTGTGGCGGCCGGGATTACCGACGCGTTGCCGCTGCGCGACGACCGGTCGTGGGCTGTCTCTGCTGTAGGACAGGTTTACGGGAAGGGCCACCCACCGCCAGAGCCATTCATTCGCGTTGTGAGCGACGGGTATTTCGAGGCGGCAAGAATTCCGTTGCGGTTGGGTAGAGTATTTACGGAGGACGATCGTGCATCCAGCCAACGCGTTGTGGTGATCAACGAGACGCTGGCCCGGACGCTCTGGCCGGGACAGAACCCATTGGGTCAATCGATTACGACGGACGGGGGGCGGCAGGTCGTAGGCGTAGTCGCCGACGTCCGTCATGCCGCTCTGGAAGCAACGAGCGGGCCAGAAATGTATCTGCCGATGCGGCAAACTGCGGACTACGGGGCCATGCAATTGGTCGTGCGAACCGCGCTTCCACCGGACAGTCTGGCGGCAGGAATTCGAACGGCGCTGCGGCCGATCGATCCGAACCTGCCGGTCCGCGAGTTTGTGACGTTCCAGGATTTGGTCGACAAAGCGGTTTCACCGCGGCGGTTTCTGGTGCTATTGCTGGCCGGATTCGCGGCTTTCGGCTTGATCCTCGCCTCGCTGGGAATCTACGCCGTGATTTCCTATTCGGTAAGTCAGCGGGTGCAGGAAATTGGAATTCGGATGGCGCTGGGAGCGTCCGCCACTGACGTGCAACGCCGCATCGTGCTCCGGACGCTTGGATTGGCCGCTTTAGGTCTCGCGTTGGGAATGGCAGGGTCCCGAGTTTTGTCGAGCGCGCTGGGCGGCCTGTTGTTTGGGATAACGACCGGCGACCCGGTGACATTTATCGAGGTGGGAACGCTGCTTATCGCGGTTGCGGCGATCGCTGGGTATATTCCCGCCTGGAAAGCATCCAGGGTCGATCCGATGGTTGCATTGCGGTCGAATTAAGGGAACCAAGTGAGCGCGTTCGGCAGGACGCTGACACCTCGCCCTCGGGGCAAAGGCAAACTGGTTTGGGAAGAAAACTGGATTCGAAAAGTCAAACGTGAAGTTTCCACTACTAGTCTTCACCAGTGGCCGACCTTCCGCCCGCCATTCAAGACGTTTTACCCACAGATTCCTCCGACGAGGCCGCATTAGAGATCGGGGCTGCCTGTTGGGCATGGAGAGTGAAACTGACCGCCGGCGCCTCCGATGGAATGGGCGTGCGGTTGGCTTGAAGATTGCGCCCTGGTATTGTATCTTGGCGGAAGATCCTGCATCCAATGGTTGGCCGGCAAGAGCGGGATAACTAGGTATTGGCGCACGATCGAGATAGACCCCTCGGGGTCGCAGCGGTCGGCCCGCATCGGGCCGCGGAGCCGGGGCGGTCCGTGCTGGGTTAATGACTGCAATGACCGAATCACCTCAAGCCGTNNGAGAAAAAGATCTACCGGCTGGGAATGAACATCACCGGCAATCGCGAAGACGCCGAGGACGTGCTGCAGGAGGCTTTCCTCAAGGCGTTCGAGCACTTGCCGGAGTTCCGCGAAGACTCCCGATTCTATACGTGGATCGTGCGTATTGCCATGAACGAAGCGCTGATGAAGCTGCGCAAGCGGCGAACGAGCCGGGAAGTGCCGATGGAGGATTCCTCGAACGAGAGCGGAGAAGTCCTGGTGCGGGAGTTCGCTGATTGGAAGCCCAACCCGGAGCAGGAGTATGCGCGGGCCGAACTGGAAGGGATCCTGCAACGAGGGGTGAAGGCGCTACCGGAGGGCTTTCGCACGGTTTTTTACCTGCGCGATGTGGAAGGCTTGTCGACGGAAGAAACCGCAGATTTACTCAATTTGAGTGTGGGCGCGGTCAAGGCACGGCTCTTCCGGGCGCGTCTTCGCTTGCGCGAAGAGTTGAGCAAAATCTTCAAGCGAGGGTGAAAGTGCTAACTTGCAAGAATGCGATCAACCAGATCTCGGACTATTTGGATGGGGAACTGGACACAAACCTGAAACATACCCTCGAAACCCACTTGACCAAGTGCCATCACTGCCACGCCGTGTTTGACACCACGAAGAAAACCATTGAGTTGTACTGTGACGGGAGACTCTTCTCGCTTCCCGAGGAAGTTCACGCCCGTTTGCACGCGGCGCTGCGACGCAAGTTGCAGGGGCACTCGTAAACTTCCTTAAGAAAGCGGGGATTTCTCCGGTAAGGCGGGGTGGGAGTTCTCTGAGGAGGCGGACAGTGCGCTCTTGCCTGCTCCGGTTGCGTGGCGAGGGCGCTCAGCTTTCTGGCTTGGCGTTTTGGCGTAGGCGTGGCGTGGTTCAACGGTTGGCGCGAGGGTCAAGAGGATCGCTTGTGAACCTACGGCATGTGAATTCCCAGGGCGACCTAAAGCGTAGTGCTTGACAGTTTTGACTCACCACCCGTACAATTTTTGGTTTACGACCTGCTCAGGGAGTAAATAGGGGATCGCATGGACAAGAAGAAAGCCGATTATTATAAGAAACGCCTCCTGGCCAAACAAGAGGAATTGCTGCGCCTGGTGACGAACTCCGAACATGATGGGCGCGAGGCTGATGAAGAAGCCACGCAGGACATTGCGGACAAGGCGGCAAACTCCTACACCAAAGAATTCTTGTTTCACCAAAGCGACGAGAATCGGCGTGTGTTGCAACTTGTGGATGAGGCGTTCGAACGCATGAAGAACGGCTCTTACGGGCAATGTGTGGCGTGCCAGGAAGAAGTTCAGCAGAAGCGCCTGGATGCCGTCCCGTGGGCTCGCCATTGCATCGAGTGCCAAGAAAAGCAAGACCAGGGTTTGTTGTAGCTACGCGCGAATTCTTTCCCTGCGAGGCGCATCTTCTCTCGGGCTGTTGAGACCCGTTCCCGGCCAACTTCACTCCTTTGGGAGCTCCTGGATGGAGTTCTGGCTGTTGCCTTTCCAACGGAGTGTTCGCTATGCGGCCAGGAACTCTCGATCGAGGGGACGCTGCGCATTTGTCATGCCTGCTGGGGGACGTTGCACCCGTGGACCGGGCCGGTGTGCACTTGCTGCGGTCTTCCGTTTCCGTCGTTACGCACCCTCGATTCAGACACCCCACAATGCGGACACTGCCGGGTGAATGAGCCCGAGTTCGACAAGGCGCGCAGCTTCGGCATTTACAGCGGCAACTTGCGGCAGGTTATCCTGCGCTTGAAATTTGGACGCCGGGAACGGCTCGGCAAGCGTTTGGGTGAACTGCTGACGGCCGTTTGGGATTCGGTCGAAGAGTTGTCTGGTTTGGCCTTGCCTCTTATTGTTCCTGTGCCCCTTCACCCGTCGCGCCAGCGCGAGCGGGGCTTCAACCAGGCGGAACTGCTGGCGGCTGGCCTGGTGCGCGGACTGAGGGGAAGATACTGCAGACCACCATTACGAGTTGCCGCGGGCTACTTGCGCCGGTGCCGAGCCACGCCTCCGCAGACAGGTTTGCGCCGGTCGGCACGGGGCGAGAACCTGCGCGGAGCGTTTGAGGTCGTGGAACCCGAACGAGTTCGCGAGCGCATCGTAGTGCTCATTGACGATGTCATGACCACGGGCGCGACGCTTTCCGCCTGCGCGCGTACTTTGAAGCGCGCGGGAGCTGTGCAGGTGATCGGGTTAACCCTGGCGCGGGCCACGCCCCAATTCCCTGACTTCGCGCC
>PMYF01000354.1 GCA_003171295.1 Acidobacteriota bacterium
GATTAGATGTGACCTTTCTAACCTCAGATTACTTCAACACTCCTGACCAAGTTAATCCTCACATTAATATCTTAATGATACTCCATGTGACACATCCGTGTCAACCCTAAAACCTGCCCCCCTCGCGATTAGCCGAAATGCCTCCCGGCAGTTGGCAGGGACATTCGTACCGCAGGGCCTCGCGAATCCAGGAAACTCCCGCAAGCTTTGGCTATGCGTGATAACTGCCTCCCAGGGGTTGCATGGCGGAGCGAACGCGAAGACCCGGAAAGCGGGGATTGCCAAACCGCGTCAACCTCCCTTAGTATGGGCTCCGCAGTTTGAGGCGGGGCGCTTTGGGCGAGACCCGGCTACCCGCAGAGGAGAACGCATCGTGCTGAACGGAAAGAGAATCTTCATCGTGATGCCAGCCTACAACGCGGCCCGGACGCTGCGGCAGACTTGCGCCGAACTGCCCCGGGATATCATTGAGGAGGTACTGGTCGTTGACGACCACAGTTCCGACACCACGGTCGAGCTGGCGCGCGAGCTGGGGCTAACCACTTTCGTACACCGTCAGAATCTGGGCTACGGCCGCAATCAGAAAACCTGTTACCGCGAAGCTTTGCGCCGGGGTGCGGACATTGTCGTGATGCTGCACCCGGATTATCAGTATTCCCCCCGGCTCGTCACCGCCATGGCCAGTCTCATCGCCTACGCAGAGTACGACGTGGTTCTGGCTTCCCGGATTCTCGGCCGGGGGGCGCTGAGCGGCGGCATGCCGGTGTATAAGTATATCTCCAACCGGCTCTTGACTCTTGTCCAAAACCTTCTGCTCGGTCACAAACTGTCGGAATACCACTCCGGTTACCGGGCATTCTCGCGCGAGGTGCTGAAGAGCCTGCCCCTGGAGGAAAATTCGGATGACTTTGTCTTCGACAATGAGATGCTGACTCAGGCTATCTACATGCGCTACCGCGTGGGGGAGGTGTCTTGCCCCACCAAATACTTCCCTGAAGCGTCGTCCATCAACTTCTCGCGCAGCGTGAAGTACGGGCTGGGCGTGCTGGTTACATCGATAAAGTTCCGTCTGCAGAAAATGGGCCTGGGACGGTTTAGAATTCTGAATCCTCAGGGACGCAAGTTGGTGGAAGACTACTACCAGGAGGTCAGGGGGGCCGACCCACGGGAAGACGGAAGCTAGCCTCCCCCAACACGCCATGATTTTCTGGATCGAGTTGGGCATGGTTCTGGTAGCGTTGAGGCTGGCCTTCGCCTTCCCCTGCCTGGGATCGAGCTGGTTTGAGGCCGGCGAGCGCGCCTTGGGCAGGCTGGCGGAAAGGCCTCGCGTGGCCGTCATGGTGGTCGGCCTTACCGCGCTGGCCGCGCGCGCCGCCTTGCTGCCCATCCTCCCCGTCCCCGAGCCGGCGGTTCACGATGAGTTTAGTTACCTGCTGGCCGCGGACACCTTTGCTCACGGGCGGCTGAGCAACCCCACCCACCCCCTGTGGATTCACTTCGAGACCTTTCATGTGCTCTGGCACCCGACTTACGCNNTGGGGCGTTTGGCTCAGCCTCGGTCTGATGTGCGCCGCTCTCTGCTGGATGCTGCAGGGTTGGCTGCCCCCTAAGTGGGCGCTGCTGGGCGGGTTGCTGGCCGTCATCCGCCTCGCCACCTTCAGCTATTGGGCAAACAGCTACTGGGGAGGTGCAGTCGCCGCCACCGGGGGAGCATTGGTATTTGGGGCGCTGCCACGCCTGAAGCAATCGCCCCGCGTGCCGGATGCCCTGCTGCTGGGTCTGGGTCTGGCCATCCTCGCCAACAGTCGCCCCTACGAGGGTTTGATGTTCAGCCTGCCGGCCGGGGCCGCACTGCTGGCCTGGATGTTTGGGAAGAACCGGCCGCCCTTACGCGAGTCGTTCCGCCGTGTGGTTCTGCCCATCGGCCTGTTGCTGGGGCTCGTGGCGGTGCTCATGGGCTACTATTTCTGGAGGGTTTCCGGCAACCCCTGGCGCATGCCCCAGCAAGTCAACCGGGAAACCTACGCCGTGACTCCCTACTTCATCTGGCAGGCTCCCCGCCCGGTCCCGGCCTATCACCACTCCGTGATGCGAGACTTCTATCTCACTCGCGAGCTTCCCCTGTATACGGCTTCCCGGTCTCTGGGTGGTGTGGCGTGGCAGGAAGGTGTGAAGGCAGTTCAAATATGGGTTTTTTACGTGCAGCCCTTGTTCACGCTTCCTCTGGTCATGGCCATATTCCTCCTGCCGTACGGTTTCTCCTGGCGCCTGATCAGCCCAGGCATGCGTTTTCTGCTGATGGCTACGGGGTTTGGCCTCGCCGGCTATGCCCTGGAAGTTTATTTCAATCCCCATTACCCAGCTCCTGGGACTTGCCTAGTCTACGCTCTCGTTTTGGGAGCGATGCGTTACCTGTGGAGCTGGAGGTGGCGCCAAAAACCCGTGGGGGTGGCGATTACCCGGGCCGTCCCCGTAATTTGCGCCGCGCTGCTGGCGCTTTCTGCCGCGGTAGCGCCGAAACTCCTGCCTCGGGAGGCTTGGCCTGTACCCTGGCGGTATCCTGGATACCAGATGCCGGACCGCGCGCGCCTCCTGGCCCAGCTCGAGCGAGAGCCCGGACGCCACCTGGTCATCGTAAGGTACTCGGCTGCGCACGCGCCCCACCTGGAGTGGGTGCACAACCGCGCCGATATCGACGGTTCCAAGGTGATTTGGGCGCGTGACATGGGCCGGGAACAGAATGCAGAGCTGCTGAGGCATTTCCAGGGCCGCCGGATTTGGCTGGTGGAGGCGGACCTCACGCCACCCCGACTTTCGGCCTACCCCGTTGAGTGAGGGCACGGGAAGACACCGCGGACGGCCAGCGGTTTGCGGATCAGGGGATGCTCA
>PMYF01000471.1:0-292 GCA_003171295.1 Acidobacteriota bacterium
ACCGCGGCGGCGCTCAGCGCAAGGATCCTGGCTACCTCGTCATACGAGCCCCGGTCTTGATCCCCGGTCAGAAACACGCGTAGCTGATCGAACTGCGCCGATTGCCCCTTCCGGGCATATTCCTCGCGCAGGCGCACCAGCACGTGATCGAGCGCCGCCAGGGCCCACTGCCGCTTGAACAGCGCCTCCGGAGTGAGTTCGTGGAAGGGCTCGCGGTGATATCGCTCTTCGCTCGCCTCAAAATCCAGGGAAAGCGTGGGGCAAGTCCCGCCGCGCTTTTGAGCGGTCGACC
>PMYF01000471.1:357-3372 GCA_003171295.1 Acidobacteriota bacterium
TCCTGGGTCAGATCCTCCGCCTCTTCCCGCGAGTATCCTCTTCGCCGGACGAAGGAATAGATCGGCAGCCAATAGGTGGCACACAGCTTGCCCAGGGCGTCCGCGGAACTGGAGGAGTCCCGGTTGGCAGCCGATATCATCGTCCACGAAGTAGTGGGAAACGGCAATCCGATGGGGAACCTCTTCCCGGTAGAGATTATACGTCAAAAGGACCTGATAACCATCGATCCCGAGCGGTTCGCCCAGGCTCCCACGTCTTACGTCAGGCGAAGCTGGGTAGTCCTTTCCGGAGCCGCTAACCAGGTGTGCGCAATACGGTCATGAATAGCCTGATACACGGGGCTGTGGTGCAGCGCTACCACCTGAGCGCCCAGCCAGATCATTGACATGAAATTCCCGTCCGGAACGAACTGGAACACAAAGAAAGGGCCGCACTTTGTCAGATTACGGCCGGCGGCCTGGAGAGGGGTGAGCCGGCCTCCCTGTGCGTCGTACACTCGCAATCGCATCCACCGCTTGCCCAGAGTGGCGTGCCACGCTGAAGACTCCAGGGCTGTGCCATAACCGATCCAGAGGATCAGGAAAAGGAAAGCGCCGAAGAGGCCGCTCGCGGAGCCGCCTGAGTCTTCCGGAGGCCCCGTGCCTGCCAACCCCGCAGCCACCGTGACGAACAAAGCAGCGAGCGCCTCGTCGATGAGGAGTGCGAGACAGCGGCGGTCGAGAAGGCCTTCGGTGGTCAATCCGGCAGGCACCTGGATCCATGAACCAGACATGGGCATCAGTATCCCCCACAGCACGTTTGAAACCTGGCCGATTCTCCGGGCACTACGCACAGTCGCGGCGCTGCTGCTCAAGGCATGGCGGACGAAGTCGAGCCGCTACTTCTGCCGCGTCATTTCCTCCCAGTCGCCAAAGACGTCCGCGCCTTCGGCGTACCTGGCCAGGAAAGCCTGCAAATCGGGCGTCGAGGCGGTGAAGACAAGACCATCCTTGATTCGCTCGTGCGCGATGATCAACTTCTTCTGCTCGACCATGGACTTAACCTTGTCCGGGTGCAGCGCAGCCAACCGCAGGGAGTCTCCGGCCAGACTGAACTTCCAGACAAAGTGCGTCCCCAACAGATGCGCCTTCTGGAGATCATCCTCGATGCCAGGGTCCTCGGGGAAGGTATCCAGAAACAGTTGCTTGCCGACCTTGAAGAGATGTGCATCCATGCGGCCGGTCGCACCCTCCTGTTCGGTGTGCGTCAGAAGATAGGAACGGTCGCCCTTCTTCGCGAAGGCCCAGGTCGTTCCGTCCTTCTCCCCCCACACGCCCAGGAGGCTCGCATCGAATGCCAGGTCTTCGTCCGTGTAAAACGGGTGAAGCGACGGCACACACCCGCTCATCAGAACCGCCAGCGCAATGATTGTTTACGACCTTACATACGACATGGGTAACCTCCTTCTGCACCATCTGACAACACCAGCATGCCCGTGTGAAGTCTCACTGGGTCACCTAGGCGGCTGGGGTGCAGCGGCAGCTTGGACCTTCCCGTCCCGTACTCCTTCGATCTGGCTCAGCGTATCCTGCACCCAATCTCCGCTATCGCCGCCGTAGCCAACTGTTTCGAGCCGGATGGTCGCGGTGGCATCGGAAATCCAGGTTGTCGGCCCGGCGAAATCTTCCACGAAGGACCTCGCAAAGAGGGATGGAAAAGTGTAGTTGTTCTGTTTGAGGAAGGGTTCAACGAGGCCTGGGTTCTCGTCCACGTTCAGCGTGATCACCTGGATGTCCTGGCGGTTCTTCACCTGGTCGAAGAGTTTCTGGATCTGCGGCAATTCCACAAGGCAGGGACCGCACCAGGTGGCCCAAACGTTGATCAGTGTCGTCTTGCCCTTGAGATTAGCCAGAGTCCAGGTCTTGCTGGTCCGGTCGGCCACCGTGAAATCGGGAACGGAACGGTTCGTCTGCGGCCCGCGCGGTGAGGCGGAGCGCGCATTTAAGGATCCCGACAAAGCCTGCCAGCCCTCCGTGGTACCTCCGAGCTCCTTCCAAAGATCGTAGGCCTTTCGTTCCGTCTCCATCCCACGGATTTGTTTCAGCGCCAGCTCGTAGTAAGTGAGGGCATCCAACTTTCGCTTCTCGGCGGAGGCAAGTACTCCGAGTGCCTCGTAGTACACGGCCTCATTGCGCCCCAGGGACGCCAAAATATTGCTCTCGAGATCGCGAGTCGGGTCTGCCGGCTGCCCAGGGCCAGGAGAATCCCCGTCGAAGAGGATTCTCCATTCAAGAGTTCGTATTTGCGTGTCGTTTGGGGACCCAAGCCTACCAATTCGAAACATTGTCCCAGGCGTGTTCACACCCGTCCTGGCCGAATAACCGAAACGCACTGGACACGCGACGAGGAGACCTCCAAGCGAACCGCAAGTCACCGCTCACAGTTGAGCTATGCTTCCCGCATCCAACAGCGCGGTCGACAGCACTCGCGCTAATAGACAGTTCCTAGCCTGGTTGTCAGTCGAACGCCAGAATCCAATGAGAGAAGCCGGTTGCCGACTTCCGTTGTGTCCCTATTGTGTCTCGCGTGAAACCGAGCGTGCTGCACTACGCAAACCTATTGGGGCCATTGAGCTTGGGGCGCCTCGCCTCCGACGCCAGCCTTTTTGCGGCCCGCCGGCGTCTTTGCACCCGGATTCTACTGATATCAGGGAACTTGCGGAAAGCGGGGGGGGAAGGAAGGGGGGCCGGAGCTTGACTTCTGGTTGGGCTAAGTTATTGATTTTAAATGGNNGACGCCAGCCTTTTCAGGGCTGCATTATCAATCACTTACAGACAAGTTTCTTGTGCTTTCATAGACTTACAGGCGTCGGATTTGGACGCCATTTGGACGCCAGCGCCATCCTTTTTGAGGTTGGACTCCACCCGGACTCCACATTTCGAGACGTGCGGACTCCACGTGGACTCCACTCTAACCGGCCTGCAATTCGGCTTTGGTTCCACGCTTGCTACGCGTGCGCGCGCGATCTAGAACGC
>PMYF01000825.1 GCA_003171295.1 Acidobacteriota bacterium
CCACGGCGGGCGGGCGAGTGCTGGGTTTTGTGAAAGCCTTTTACCTCCTGGCCATCCCCACGATTCTGGGGTTCATGGTGCTGCACAACCTGCTGGATTGGTGGCGCAAGGCGCGGCGCTCGCTCGCGCAATACCGCCAGGGGCACGGCCAGATGCGTCTGACGCTCAACGAGCGCGCGCAGCACGTGTTGCTGCTCGTGAGTTTCATCGTCCTGGTCATCACCGGCTTCGCACTCAAGTATCCGCATTCGTTCTGGGCGGAGCCCATCGTGAGCTGGGAGAAAAACTTCCCGCTGCGCGGCTGGCTGCACCGCCTGGCCGGGGTGGTGCTGATGGGCGCCTCGATTTACCACCTGATTTACCTATTTACCAACCGCCACGGCCGCCGCTGGGCGAAGGACATGCTTCCCAGGGTCCGCGACGTGCGCGAGGCCGTGCATACCGTGGGCTATAACCTGGGTTATCGTCCCGTTCCCCCGCGCTACGCGCGTTTCAACTACATCGAAAAGGCCGAATACTGGGCGCTCGTCTGGGGCACCCTGGTCATGGCCATCACCGGCATCCTGCTCTGGGCACATGACTGGGTGCTGGCCTACCTGCCCTACCCCATGTCTGTCCTGGACGTGACCACTGCCGTCCACTTCTACGAGGCCATCCTGGCAACCTTCTCCATCCTGATCTGGCACTTCTACGGGGTGATTTTTGATCCGGAGATTTACCCTCTCAAGTGGACGGTGCTGACAGGCCGCGCGCCGGAGCACGAGGTGAGGGAAGAAGGCGAAGCGGCCGCGACGCCCCCTCCTCCTGCGCCGAAGGCAGATTCCACGCCCGCGNNCAGGCGCGAGCCCGCCTCCGGCCAACAAGCGCGTGAACTGACCGCATCGCCCCCACCGCCCGGCTTTTCTGGCTGTCATCCTGAGGCGAAGCGAAGGATCTCGGTATTTCGCTCAGGGTAAACTGGGCGAAGAATCCCGTATGGGGGGAATCAAGCAGCAAATACAGACGTCCTTCGCGCAGTTTATCCTGAGTCAAATGAAAAGGATCCTTCGCTTCGCTCAGGATGACAGACGAGGGACTCAGGCCACCCGCAAGGGGGAGGACCTTTTTCAGCGAACTTCTGACTCAGGAAGCTGGCGGCGGTATTCCAACTTCGACCCCGCTTTCTCACGCTTCGGTAGTGTCCTAATTTCAGATGTAGCGCCGGGCTTTAGCCCGGAATGTGCCGCCCTAAAGGGCGGCGCTAGGTTCAAATTAGGACACTACCCACGCTTTCCCATCCTTTTCATTCCCGCCCGGGCCATGTAGAATGACAAGTCTGCGCCGCTGCGCAGTGACACCCTATGTCGAGAGGCGTGATCGTCGTTCCGCTCTTTATCCTCAGCGCCCTCTCGATTCTTTTTTTCAGCCACTACTTTGCCTACTACTCCCTCGTATATTTCTTCGGCATCTCCCAGCCGTTGCGCCGAACGGCGCTGGCGGTTGTCCTGTTTCTCCTGCCACTCAGCTTCATCGCCTCGTCCTTCCTGGCGCATTGGACTGACAACTTCCTCTCCCGCGCGTTCTACTTTTGCTCGTCGCTCTGGCTGGGCGTTGGGCTGACGGTCATCACGGCCTTGGCGCTCACCTGGGCCGCATGGGGAGCGGCCAAGCTTTTCACCCACAGTCCGAGTCCAGCGTGGTTCGGGCTCGTCGCCGTGGCGGTCACGTGCCTCTATTCCGCCTATGGCATCTGGAACGCCTATCATCCCCGCACGGAGCACATTACGGTCAGAATTAAAAACCTCCCGCCTGCTTGGCGAGCGAAGAAGGTGGTGCAACTTTCCGACGTGCATCTGGGGCGCATCCTGGGCGCGCGCTTCCTGGCGAGCCTCGTGGCGAAGGTCACGGCCGAGGACCCTGCCATGGTGGTCATCACCGGCGACCTGTTTGACGGCGCTGACGGGCATCTCGAGGAGTTGGTCGCACCCCTTAACGGCCTGCGGGCGCCGCAGGGGATCTACTTCGTGACCGGCAACCATGAAACCTACATGGGCGTGGAGCGCGCTTATGCGGCGCTGCGGACGACCCCCGTCAGGATTCTGAACGACGAGAGGGTGATGCTCGACGGCCTGCAGGTGATTGGAATCGGCTACCCCGAGCGCGGACATTCCAAAGATTTCGCGGAGGTCATCGCGAAACTCCCCGGCTTTGATCCTGCCCTACCATCGATCCTCCTTTACCATAGCCCCACCCATATCGCGCAGGCGAAGGCGGCGGCCATCAGCCTGCAGCTTTCCGGGCACGCCCATCACGGCCAGATCTTTCCCATCCAGTTCCTCTCGCGGATGATTTACGGAAGGTATTACTACGGATTGCATGTGGAAGGAGATTACACCCTCTATACCACGAGCGGCGCCGGCACCTGGGGCCCGACCCTGCGCACCGGCAACCACCCCGAAATCGCCGTCATCCACTTGGAATAATCGGCACGTCGGCCCTACAGCTCCCTGTCATGTCCGCCGTCATCCTGAGGCGAAGCCGAAGGATCTTTTTCATTTCGCTTAGCTTAAACGGCGCGAGGGGTCCCTGTATGCCTCGAGTTCCGTGCGGGAACCTTCGCTACGTTTTCGCTTCCGCAATCCGCCCCTTGCCGGTAAAATCTTCCCCATGCGGCCCACGGAATTCATCGCACTGTTGCGGAAAGGCGAGGCGGGCGCGGTGTATTTCCTGCGGGGCCCCGATCGCTTCCTACAGGAGGAGTGCCGCAAGGCCGTGGTGAACTCCATCCCCGCGGACTCGCGACAATGGTGCCTGGCGGAAACTGAGTTCGAACCCGGCCAGCTCCAGCGCGAGCTCGAAGGCGCCGAGCAGATGCCCATGCTGGGCGGCCACAACTTTCTGCTCATCTCCGACCCGGAAGACTTCAAGCCAGCCGGTGACGAGGACACGGAAGCGTTGCGCGCTTATCTGGAGCGCCCCTCGCCGTTCTCCACGGTGGTGTTCCTCGCGGCGGAGCCCGACCGCCGCCGGCGCTTTATCCAGTTGCTCGAAAAGAAGGCGCAGCTCGTTGAGCTGCGTTCTCCGGACCGCCAGGAAGGCGCGCGATGGGCGCAACACTTTCTCCAGCATGCGGGCGTGGAGATTGAGCGCGACCTCGCGGAGGAAATTGCGGGGAAGTTTGAAATCAGTCAAGACTCGCGTTCGGGCGGCGGACCCTCCGCCGTCAACTTGCTTTGGATGCGTACGGAGCTCGAGAAGCTCCTGACCGCGCTGCCCGGCCTTAAGCGCCTGGCGCCCGCGGATCTGGAGGCGATCGTCGCCTTCCGCGAGGAGCGCGAGATCGGCAAGTTGTTGCGTGCCATCAGTGAGCGCAAGTGCGGCGACGCGCTCACCACACTGCGCCAGTTGCTGGCGAGCAAAGTTGCCGAAACCCTCGTCCTCTGGTGTATCGGCGACCTGTTCCGCCAGACGCTACG
>PMYF01000752.1:0-489 GCA_003171295.1 Acidobacteriota bacterium
GGCGGGAACCTTGGTTTTAGCCTTTGCAACCAGCTCCGGGTGCGGGTCGGCAATCGCCACCAGTTCCGCCCCCGGCGTTTTGGCGATGGTGCCCAACAGGCCCCATACGTGATCGTGGTCAAGGCCCACGATAGCCAGGCGAGTTTTTGCGCTCTGGGCAAATCCCACACTTGCGCCCACGCTGAAAAGCAGAACCAGGTAGAACAACATTTTCATGGCATCACCTTATTGGGATAATAAGTCAGTCTGCGGCAGCGGTGATTCTACACCCTCACGACAGAGGCCGTCGCGATCAAAAATTCGCAAGGTTCACTGGCGTGCCTGGCGCTACAATTCGAGCGCCGCCCGACCGGCGTGGGGGAGCAGTTTCTGCATCTCACCTAAACAGGGTGCCGGCAGTTGAGCGAAGAAACTCAAGGGCGCCGCACCGAGAGGTTGGAACCCATCGAGGTCGCAGGAGGGATTATGCTTGGCACTCCGGGGAGTCGT
>PMYF01000752.1:517-3611 GCA_003171295.1 Acidobacteriota bacterium
CGGGCGCGCCGACACGGCCCTGATCGGCAGGCAGCACAACCTGGGGTCCGGGGTGATTGTGGACCCGAATGGTTACATCATGACGAACGCCCACGTGGTGGAGGGGGCGCAGAGAGTCCGGGTAGTCCTGTCTTCCCCGGAAGCAGATGGATCGCCGGATGAGACCCTGGGCGCCAAGATGACGACGCTGAACGCCCGCGTCCTGGGCGGCAACAAGGACACGGACTTGGCGTTAATCAAAGTTGAAGCGACCGGCCTGCCTTCTCTTCCCTTTGGCCGATACGCGGACTTGCGGCAAGGACAGATGGTCTTCGCGTTCGGAAGCCCGGAGGGTTTGGGTAACTCCGTGACCATGGGAGTCATCAGCTCCGTCGCGCGCCAACCCGATCCCGACCGCTCGATGATTTATATCCAGACCGATGCGCCCATTAATCCCGGCAACAGCGGCGGCCCGCTCGTTGATATCGATGGCAAATTGGTCGGGATCAATACCTTCATCCTGACCCAGGGCGGCGGCAACGAAGGCATTGGCTTCGCCATCCCCAGCAGTGTGGTGCATTATGTTTACGACCAGTTGCGGGATCACGGCCATGTGCACCGGGGAGCGATTGGCGCCACCGTGCAAACCATCACCCCGGCCCTGGCGGCGGGACTGGACTTGCCACTGAATCACGGCCTGGTTGTCGCCGATGTCGATCCAGGCAGTCCTGCCGAGGGCGCCGGGCTCAAGATTGGGGACATCGTTCTTACCCTGAACGGCAAGCCCGTAACCAGCATGGCGCTGTTCGAAACCAGTTTCATGCTTCCCGTGAATCCCGGCCCGCTGCAAGTGGAGGTGCGGCGAGGGTCGCAGACGATCCCGTTGCAGATCCCCGTGGTGGAGCGCAAGGATGAGTTGGACCGGTTGGCGGACACGCTGGATCCCCGCCAGAATCTGGTGCCCAAGCTGGGAATCCTCGGTGTCCAGATCGACCAGCGCCTTGCAGCGATGCTTCTTGGTTTGCGCATGGCCTCCGGGGTGATCGTGGCCGCTCGCACGACTTGGTCCGCCAGCCTGGAGTTGGGACTGACGACCGGTGATGTCATTCACTCCTTGAACAGTGTGCCCATTATTAGCCTGGAGGCACTGCGCTCCGGGATTCTCCGGTTGCAGCCGGGAGACGCCGCCGTGCTGCAAATCGAGCGCGACGGAAAACTGCAGTATCTCGCGTTTGAAATGGAATAGGGGACTACGTCCGTGGCGCAGGGTTGCCAATGGCCGCAACCAAACATGACGTGAGGTTTTTGTAGGGCCGGCCGCTCCGAGCGGGGGGGCCCGGCCTAATGGGGATTTCTCACCACGCCGAGGCGTTTTCTTCGAGCAGTCGGAAGGGCGGGCCGTGCCCGACGAGTCGGCGTTACCCGCTTTTCCCGATGTCGCAGTGCTGGCGCTAGCTTACCGTCCGCTTGCCGGCTTTCCGGTCCGCGTATTGCTGTTCGATCCAGGCGTAAGTCCTGGCCATGCCTTCGCGCAGCGGAGTGCGCGCCTCCCAATGCAGGATGCGCTGAATCATTGTATTGTCGCTGTTGCGGCCGGCTACGCCGCGGGGAGCGGTCAGATCGTATTCGCGGTGGAGCTTGGTCCCGCCGATTCCTTCCACGATGTCCACCAATTGGTTAACACTGACCAGTTCGCTAGACCCCAGGTTGATAGGCGTGGCGAGCAGATCCGCGCAGTGCATGATCATGTCGATGCCCTTCGTACAGTCATCGATGTACATGAAGCTGCGGGTGGCCGTGCCGTCTCCCCAGATCAGGATTTCCTTTCTCCCTTGGTCCTTGGCTTCAATCACCTTCCGGCAAATCGCTGCCGGCGCCTTCTCGCGGCCGCCGTCCCAAGTACCATTAGGTCCGTAAACATTGTGGAAGCGGGCGATGAAAGTCTCCATTCCGCGTTCGGCCCAGTATTCCTGGCAGACTATTTCGGAAAAGAGCTTCTCCCAGCCGTAACCGCGTTCGGCCATGGCCGGGTAGGCGTCGGATTCTTTCAGCGCTCGGACGTTCGGATCTTCCTGCAGTTTCGTGTTATAGGCGCAAGCCGAGGAGGAGTAGAAATAGCGTTGCGCTCCAGCGCGGCAAGCGGCCTCAATCATGTGGGTGTTGATCAGCACGCTGCGCAAGCACTCGATACGGAACCGCTCGATGAAGCCCATGCCGCCCATGTCGGCGGCAAGGTTGTAAACTTCCCCCGCGCCTTCGCAAGCGCGGACGCAGTTTTCCTTTTCACTCAAATCCAGGCATAGGCTCTCGACACCGGGCACGCGCTGATACCATTCGGGCAAAGGCTTCTTGTCGATGGCGCGGATCCGGGTGAAGCCACGTTCGTGGAAATAGCGCGCCAGCGATCCCGCAATAAATCCCCCCGCTCCCCCAATCACAATCAAGTTGTCTTTGTGCGGTGCCGGGCTAGTGGCGGCCAACTTTACCTTGTCCATGATGACTCTCCTTTGAAACCCCAGTTTCCCCTAAACGTTCTTGCGGTGAAGCCTCTTGAAACTGCCTCCCTGCGTGGCCATAACGAAAGAGCAAATAATACCAGATTGAGCGGGAATAACCATGCTAGGTTGCAGGTCGGTTCAGCAGGGGTGCAAGCCAACCGCCAGGGGCACAACCGTGCGGCAGGAAGCCTCGCGTGCGCCCGTGGCTTGCGTCATTGTTCAGTCCAGGATGAAGCGCCGCAGGTACTCCACGCTTTGCCTGGCCCATGCTTCTTCCAGAGTCACCGTTTCCTGAAGCGTCTGCTGTTCGGGAGTCCACGATTCCACAATTGTCGAGGGTTCAACCCGCAGCGCCGCAAAGCTGTCCACCAGCCAAGGTATGTTGAGCTGACCTTTGCCGGCGGGGCGGCCTTCCACCGTGAGCCCCATTCCGTGCCACGCGCGTTGCACGAGGAAGTCCTTGATCTGCACACTCAGGGTGCGGTGGCCCAATACCCGGACAGAGAGTTGCCATCCCTGCGGAATGGCCAGAGGGTTCGCCGTGTCCAGGGCAACTCCCAACCAGGGGCTGCCCAGGGGATTGAGCAACTCGTTCAGGTCCGGAGCCGGGATGCGAC
>PMYF01000752.1:3680-7353 GCA_003171295.1 Acidobacteriota bacterium
TGCAGCTCTTTCTCGGGCAGTTGATCCAACGGCAGGTTAGGCCCGAATTGAACGATCCCCACCCCGAGATCCCGCGCTTTCTCCAGAAGCTGCAGCGCGGTGAGAGGATGATCGGGCACGGCCCCAGGAAAGCCGATTGCCCACGCGTAGGTGTAAGAGCTGATTCCGAGTTTCATCTTCAGGTGTCCACAGTCCAGTCGTTTCCTTGATTATAGAGTGGATAACAGCAATCGAAACGCGCCCATTCTTCGTGCGTTTACTTCCGCGCCACGTTCACTCATTTGCCCTGCATCTTACCGGAGCAGGATCATCCCCCAGGTTCGCGTCGCTGGCAAAGCCTGATTCATGATCCGATCCTCCAGGTTTCATTCCCCCACGCCATATCCCCCGCGGTGCTCGCCTGGGGGTCGGCTGCCGCCGGGCCTTAAGCAGCATAGCAATTTCGCGGAGAGCTTTGCGCCGCATCCTGAACCTGCCCAATTTGCGAAGTGGTTCAGAAGAGTAGCTTGAGGGCAAATTGAATCAGGCGCGGGTCACGCACCATCATGACGCGGCCGAAATCCGCCCCGTCCGAAATGTTGCCGTCCGGGGTCATGAATTGCGCGTGGTTGACAAGGTTGAAAAACTCGCCACGGAATTCCAGCCGCGTTGTTTCCGTGAGCTTGGTATTTTTGAGGATGGCAGCATCGAAGTTGTTGATGCCCGGCCCGCAACAGACCGAGCGCGGCGCACTGCCGATCGTGCCCAGCGCCTGGGGCCGGAAGATCGAAGGATCGAAGAAGAGGTTGTTCGGCCCGCGAGGATTCCTGGTATGGAAGGCCCGGGCGATGTCGGGCTCGCCCGGGTACTCGAAATCAAAGCTATTCATCAATTCCAAATCATCGGAAGAGGTAATGCGAATGGGGAAGCCGGTCTGGAAGCTGGTAATTCCCGAAATGGCCCAGTCGTTCAATAGCTTGCCAGCCCATCCCCGGCGTTGGGCAATCGGCAGTTGCCACACGTAACTGTACACCAGTCGGTGCCGGGCATCGAAGAGCGACAAAGCCCAGCTCCGGCGAATATCAAGTGGGTTCAAGACATTCTCGAAGCTCGAAGCCTGGTCGAAGGATTTGCTCCATGTGTAGGAAGCGCGGAATTCCATCCCTTTGGAGAAGCGCTTCTCCATCAGGGCCTGCAGTGAGTTGTAGTTGGAATTGGCGATCGTGTCTTCGGCGAAAATGCTGGCGAAAACAGGCACGCCGTCGGGGGGACACCCGGCGCCCGTGGTCGGCTGGCAGAATGGCGCAGAATAAGGCCGCAGCCCTACCAGGGTAATCGGGGTGGGATTGGGACCGGTGACGGCAGGCACGGAACCATAAGGCAAGTGCAGTGTAACGCCCGATGGGATGGCTCCCGCGGGCAGGAAATAGGAGCTATCTTCAGCGAAGGGGCCACAGTCGTTGCTGCTGTCGCCGGCGAGGCTCGCGATCTGGTGCAGGTCGAGGCAAGTCTGCGCGCCGGCATAGTTGAGGTCGTGGGTGGCCAGTAGCCGGTGTCCCTGCGAGCCCACGTATCCGATCTGGAGCAGCAGGTTGGGTGTTAATTGGCGTTGCACTGTAAAGTTATACTGCGCTGAATATTGCGACCGTAGTTTAGGTTGGAACTGGCCGTAGAGCTGGATGGGCCGGAATTGGGAAAAATCCACTGGCTGCCCGCGCTGCGGGTTCAGGATGCCATCGAAGGGGTTGGGATTGACCGTGCCATCCTGCCCGATGAAGGGAGTATTAAACAGGCTATTCGAGAGGCTGCTGCTTCCGCCGAAGGGCGGCTCCCCGTTGAACTGTTCCAGAACCAATTGCTCGATGGGATTGTAGAAGAGCCCCCAGCCCATGCGGATGCTGGTCTGGCCTGGGCCGCCCGTGAGTTTTTTGATCCAGCCGCTGCCCCCACTGGGGCTCCAGGCCAGCCCCAGGCGCGGGGCAAACGACCGATAATAGGTTTGCGTCAGGCCTTGGGGAATGCCGGGGTCCCCGGGCATGACGAGTCCTTGTGGGAAGACGGCTTCGCCCGCGCTGCCGGGGCCGCAAGCGGTTGAACCCAAGGCGCCAACGAGGGGATTATTCGCCGCAAGTTGGCAGGGGAAGACGTGGGTGTCCTGGCCGGGCCGGAAAGTCTGCGTGCGTCCCCCCACGTCGGCGATGGGCGTGTTCAATTCCCAGCGCAGGCCATAATTAAGCGTTAAGTTGGGTTGCACCTTCCAGCTATCTTCCGCGTAAAGGTATAACGCGGTCCCACGTACGTATTCGTGTTGCGCGGAGCCTTGGAGATAAATGTCGGGAAGCCCCAGCAGGTAATTAGGAACGAGGTCGTCGAACCCCACGTCGTTCGGCCCGCCACCGAAGTAGTTGTACTGCCCGTTAACTGCAAAATAGAGCGTCTGGTTAAACTGCTGGCGATGCAGGTCGGCGCCGAATTTGAGGGTGTGTTTGCCCACGACCTTGCTGAAATTGTCGGCCCACTGAAAGGCGTTGCCGAACTGGGGGAGTTCGCCCTCAAAATTGTCGCCCAACGAAAAGCCGCCCGAAACGGCGACGAAGGGAACCCCTTCGTGGCTGGCGCCAAGGTTCGGGGTAATGCCTGCGCGCGGGTTGTTGGGATCGCTGAAACACTGGTCGGCTGGAACGTTCTGGCACGACCCTTGCACCAGGTTCGTGCGCTGCGGATGAAGAAATCTCGCTTGGCCTTCCCGGAAAAAGGAAAAGCGGAGTTCATTGACGCTCGTCGCGCCTGACGCCCAGGTGTGCGTCAGGTTGATCTGCTGGAAGCGTTCGTTCGTCAGGTCGCCAAAGCCCGGCAGCGTGGCGCCACCGGCCTCAAACCGCGCGAAGGGCTTCGCGAGATAATCATCATCGAAGTAATAATACGCATTGAGTTGCTGGTGATCTGTGAGTTTCTGGTCGATGCGCACAGTCCCCTGATCCACCCGGTTGCGTTCCAGTGGGGAGGCTTGAAAGAATTGCGAGCCGGAGTTGGGCAGCGGCACGAACTGCTTCATCAGATCGGCAGCCGTGGGGTCAAAGCACTCCCCGGGAATCATGTTGCCCGGAAACATTGCGGCATAAGGCACTCCCGGCGCGATGCTGGCGCCGCTGTTCCGTTGCACGGCCGCAGCGCAGCCCGGGCGCGCGGTCAGCACCCCGGCGAGAAATGGATCCGCAACCGTGCCGGCGAAGGTCGAGCCAGCAGAGAAATCGCCCTGCCGCTCGGCGGCGGTGGGGACGGCTACCGTGGCGGAGGGAATTCCCTGGTGGATGCGGCGGCCCTCGTAGGAAAGGAAGAAAAACGATTGGTCTCGTTTGATGGGGCCACCCAGCGTGCCTCCGAATTGATTCTGCTTGAAGTCCGGCCGGGTGACCTCGAAGAAGTTGCGAGCGTTCATGTGCTGGTTGCGGATAAACTCATAAAGATCTCCGCGCAAGGCGTTGCTACCCGATTTCGTAACGACGTTCACGACCGACCCGGAATTGCGGCCGAATTCCGCGTCGAAGGTGCTGGTCATCACGCGGAATTCTTCGATGGAGTCCGGGGAAGGCTGGATGGCGGGTAGATTGGCGAATTGGTCGTTGGCGTCCCCGCCGTTCACGGTGAAGTTGTTGGAGCGCCCGCGTCCGCCATTCACCGAGACGACGCCCGC
>PMYF01000380.1 GCA_003171295.1 Acidobacteriota bacterium
TGTCGTCCTGAGCGTAGCGAAGGATCTTGCTCTGCGCATTTTCATGGCAATACGAGATTCTTCCTTCGCCATGCTCAGGACCGCCTCCGGTGCCTCAGGATGACAGCCCCGACGCATTTTCCCGCAGCCTGGTTCGGGATGAATGGAGTCAACATCGATTGCCAGGACGGGCGCANNGTAGAATGCCGCCAAGCCGAAGTATCTTGACCCTGGCCGCAGGATAGGAGAGCATGCGCTTTCGTCCAAGACCCGGTCTTTTCTGGCAGGAGGATTCTCATGTCCCGGCATGCCGGCTGGTTGTTGCTTCTCGTTATCTTCTCATTCGCACTGGCCACGAATCACGCCCAAGCGGGAGGGCCACCCCAGCGGGCCGACCAACTCTACAGCGGTTTTCTCGATCCGCCGCGTGACTACTCACCCATGCCCTTCTGGTTCTGGAATGGAAAAATGGAAGGCCCCAAGATCCAGGAAGAAATTCGCAACATGGTTGACCAGCACGTGTACGGGGCGTTTCTGCACGCCCGCGACGGCTTACAGACACCCTACCATTCGGAAGAGTGGTGGCAGGCCATCGGCGCCGGGTTGGAACAAGCAAAGCGCAGCGCCTTCAGTTTCAATTTCGTGGACGAATACGACTGGCCGTCGGGCGAGGTTCGCAACATCTGGATGTCGGGCAACCACCAGAGCGAGGTCCTGGCCCGTAACCCGGAGTACCGGATGAAGAGCCTCAACTACGAGGCGAAAGTGGTCAAAGGGCCGCGCGAGGTTGCGCTCGATACTCCGCCCGGCCTGCAGGCGGTGGTCGTGGCGCGCTGGCTCGGAGACAACCGTATTGACGGCGACAGCCTGGAACTATTGCCGGCGCGGGGGGAAGCGGGCCAGCTTAAATGGCAGGCGCCGGAAGGCGAGTGGGTGGTGGTGGAGTTCTCCCTGGAGCCCTCCATGGGATTTGACGGTGGATCGGTCGACCTGATGAATCCTGCCGCCATGAAGTTGTTCTTTGACCTGTCCTACGGTGAATTCTATCGGAGATTCGCTTCCTACTTCGGCAACACCATTCATTATTCCTTCGCGGACCACGAAGGTGACTACGGCTACCGGATTGCGTGGACGCCTGCGCTTTTCGACGCCTTCAGCCACCGGGCGGGATACGACCTCCGCAAAGTGTTACCGCTGCTGATTTACGAGGGAGGAGATTCAACCATCAAGGTCCGCTGCGATTATTTGGCGACGGTGACCCAGCTTTATCAAGACTCCTTCTGGAATGGCATCACGAGCGACGCCCGCAAGTTGGGCATTGGCCGCACCGGCCACGGCTGGGAGGAAACGCTGCAGTGGGCGGCGGCGCTCGAGGGCAGCCTTTTTGCAGTGGAGCGGGGCCTTGATCCCGCCGGCGTGGATTCCCTCTATGACTATGGCCGGCAGCCGCTCAACTTCAAGGTCGCCCAATCCGTGGCGGATTTTGAAGGACGCCGGCTCATGTCCGAAAATCAAGGAGTGCAAGGAACTGATTCCTACCTGGACATGGAGGGAATGCGCCGGGGGACAAATGGAAACGCCGTCTGGGGGGTCAACCTTTTTGTTCCCCACGCCTTCAATTACGACTCCGCGCGGGCCAATTATCCTCCGGACTGGTACCACCAACCCTTCTGGCCCTACTTCCACTACTATGCGGATTACACCCGGCGCCTCAGCTTCATGAATTCCGAAAGCCACCACGCGGCGAGTGTGCTGCTCTACTATCCGATCCTTTCCATCTGGGCCAACTCCGATCCGGTGTTTTCCAAGGAGACACCGTACGGCCAGATCCAACAGCCGGAGGTCTGGAAAAACGTCACGACCACCATCAATGACTACTATTCCCGGCTGCTGCTTCGTCTCGCCGACCGCCAGTGGGATTACAGCCTGGCGGACGACTTCTACATGGGGAAAGCCCGGGTGGAAGGCAACGAACTCGTGATTGGCTCCGAGCGCTTCCGGGCCGTGGTGCTGCCGCCCATCACCACACTGAGCCGGGCCACTCTACAGAAGATTCAGCAATTCTATCTGGCCGGAGGTACGGTCCTCGGCGTCAGGGTGCTTCCCCACTCCTCTCCCGAGGCGGGAAACAACGACCCCGAGATCGAGCAAGGAATTGCCGGCCTCTTTGGCGGTGGAGCAGAAGGGACGCCGCTGCCCTTTACGGAACAGCAGAGCCCCGCCGGTGGGCACGCCGGCTTCGTCGCGAGTGACCTCGAGACCCTGATTGATCTGCTTGACTCGCGTGTCCCGAAAGACGTGCGCGTAACTTCCGGCCCCTCCGCCGCCCTTTACGCGGAACACCGCGAGAAAGCCGGAAGGAATTACTATTGGCTGGTGAACGACACGGACCGATCACGGACGGCCCAGATTCTCTTCTCCGCCCAGGGTGTTCCAGAAAAGTGGGATGCTCTGACCGGCCAGCGGTCGCCCCTGTTCTATGTCAACCGTTCCGATGGAACCGAAGTGCGCCTGGAATTCGGGCCGTGGGACGCTTACTACGTAGTTTTCAATCCCCTTTCCGGGCCGGGCCAGCCCGCCGAACTCGTAAGCACGAATGCGGAGAGCCTGTCCATCGCTTCCCCTGCGGGCCAGGCGATCGAGGTGCGCGTTTCGGCGCCCGCCACTCAGAGTGACGTTCAGGTCACGATGCGCGCGGGCGACAAGATCTTCGCGGCGCGGTCGCCCATCATTCCCTTGCAGCCCCTGCCCCTGACCGGGACCTGGAAGTTCCGCCCCGAACCCCCGCGCGTGGCAGTTCCCTACGTGCGGGTTAGGGACGGCAAAGCAGGTGAAGGGGAAACTCAGGGCTGGTTTCGCCCCGACTTCGACGATGCCGCTTGGCCTTCGCTATGGTTGAGTGAAGCTGAAAACACCGTGCGCGACTGGAACGTGATCGGCCCTTTCCCCAATCGGGACGATGCCGGTTTCGAGACGGTTTACCCTCCGGAGAAAGAGTTTCAGCCAAACCAGAAGTATCCGGGGGTCGAAGGTAACCTGGTCGGGTGGAAACGATACTACGGCAACGAGCCTCGCCTTGCGGTGGGCCGAGGAAACATCTGGCTCGAAACCGCAGGCGGCCCCTTTGATGACACCGCCCAAATAATCCAATTCAACCGGGCGCTGGATTTCGCGAACGAGTCCTGGATCACGAGCTACGCTCTGACGTACCTCTACTCCCCCAAGGCTCAACCGGCAAATTTCCTGGTAGCGGCTGACAATTGCCTTAAGGTCTGGCTAAACAACCAGCCGGTATTCGTCCGCTTGCGACACCCGTTCTGGTATGAAATGAACGACAATTGGGCTGACCGGTTCCCCGTGGAATTGCACTCTGGCTGGAACGTGGTGCTCGTGAAAGTCGGGGTGGGTAGGGGCGCGGCCAGCGGCTATTACGGGTTCACTTTCCGCGTTGCTGACAACCAAGGCAAAACGCTCCGCGGCATTCTCCCTAGCCTGCGCCCTTATGAGCTGGAGAAGGCCAGCCACCATGATCGCGATTGGCGCTGGTACCGAACCGAAATTCCGCCGGGGGTCACGGCCATCGTCCCTCCTGCACTTGGAGGCCTCTATCACATGTTCGTGAACGGCCAGGAACTGGCGCCCAGGGGCGAAACACCTATCCCCTTACCCAACCTGCTTCCCGGAGAGAAGAACGTTGTCGTCCTGGTGGCCCAGCAGGACGACCGCTTGAGTGCTCCGCTGGAATTCCTGAGCGGCACAACACCCTTCTCCTTGAAGCCCTGGACGAAGACGGCCCTGGCCAATTTTTCGGGGACAGCAATCTATGAAAAGGACTTCACCTTGCCGGAGTCATATCACAACAGGAGAATGGTTCTTGACCTGGGCCGGGTGAGTGCGGTGGCAGAAGTCAATGTGAATGGCCGCCCGGCAGGAACTCTGGTCTGGAGGCCCTACAGACTGGATATCACACCTTTCCTGAAACCCGGCCAGAATCATTTGCGGATTCGCGTGACCAATACCGAGGCCAATGCGCGCGCCGTCGGGCCATCTCATGGAATCCTTTCCCGCATCGATGTGTGCGGGCTGGAAGGTCCGGTCACGATCATCCCTTACGTTGACCAGACGCTGGCTCTGAAGGTTGGAGAAAGGTAGCGAGGCTGCGACCGAGATCCCCCACCCCGGCGGCTTTATGCTGCGCCACTGTGTTGAGCCTTTGGGCTTAACGATCACGGCCGCCGCCGCCGCGCTCGGAGTCACGCGCACGATCCTGTCGGAACTGGTGAACGAGAAGCGCGGGATTTCTCCCGAAATGGCCGTGNNCTAAGGTTTTCGGAGGCAGCGCCCAAAGCTGGCTTACACAGCAGTCGCACGAGGCGGATATGACCCAAAGTAGATTTCCCCCTGGATGGGACGAAGAGAGAGTTCGGCGCGTCCTCGCGCACTATGAGCAGCAGACACCGGAAGAAGCGGTGGCCGAGGATGAAGCGGCATTCGTGGAACACGACGACACCGTCATGAAAGTCCCCCATGACCTTGTCCCCGCCGTCCGCCAACTGATTGCAAAACATCAAGAATAGTTTGGAGCGAGCAACTTCAGGCCGGCACGTTCCTGGTGATCAAGTTGCGCCCGGTGGGAAGATCCAAACAACCATAGCGCGGACCTGTTGTGTAGGTCCGCGGTCCTTGGGTAGCGCAGAGTTATTCGGCTCCGAGACGAATTACTCTGCGGCCATTTCTCATTGCGCGGCAATGAACAGGTCGAGATTTTGATTTTAAAAGCCGCAGAGGAAGGCAAAATGCGCCTACCTCTGCGCTACCCGCTCACGAAGCTTTCGGTGGACCGGGGGGGGCGATGATGTGGGGAAAGCCGTCTTCCTCCTTGCGAGTCTCGATTATTAGCTTCGAGAAAAACAAACCTCGGAGGGCAGCGGACCCAAAGTAGAATGGAAGGCAAAGGAAGAGCCCGTACTCCAGAAGAGTGTTACCGCGGGCTCCTCCCAGGTACGGGATAAGAAACGACAGGGAGACACTTCCCAGCCAAGCGAGCCACGCACTCCCAGGGTGCATGCGGAGTCGCTGCTTGCATTGTGGGCAGCGGAAGCCGTCAGGCCGCAGGTCGCCCCTGCACATCTCACAACCGCAGAGCGGGCACTTTAGCACCAGGGTTCCTTCCCTCACTTTCTAAGCGGGTAGCCACGGTCAGTGGTTTGCTGACCGTGGGCTTTTCTCAGGCGCGATACCCCAAGGGCAATCGCACGTAATCAATCTGGATGGGGCACGCCGCTACCGTGGCCTTGTCCAAGGCAAAATTATTGTAACTCGACCACCGCCAATCTTCCTGCCGCTTCACCAACCCTTTGCGCACGGGGTTCAGGTGCATGTATTCCAGGCGCTCGTGGAATTCCCTCTTGTGGCGTACAAATCGATCCCAAAACTGATGCTGCCACAGCGGTCCCCGGCTGCCCCGCCGGGCATGAAGCCGCAACGTCATGATCTTTTTCGCGTCGTGCAGCACCTGCTCAAGCAGCAGCGGATACTGCGCCCAGATCAGGGAGTGCCAGGGGTCGGGCATCAATACGTAGCCGCAGAGCAGAAATCCCAGCCGTCGCCG
>PMYF01000400.1 GCA_003171295.1 Acidobacteriota bacterium
TAGCCCGTTCCTGGGCCAGGAAACACTCAAACAAGCCCCTGTCGCTCCGGTGAAAGACCCAGATATCGAAATAGTAAATCGGTCGGCCCAGGTAGGAGTACTGATACAGGTCCAGGAAAACGTCTCGGTTCTGCTCATTGAGGGCGCAGATAAAACCGCCCCCGGCGTCGTTCAGGATGAAATCGTGATAGCCGAGCTTCACCAGGTAATCGAAGAAGTCTCCCACCGAATCCCCCAGCGGCTCGACATTTTCGCGGTTCAGCTCAAACGTGATCACCGGTTGGTCCCGTTCGAGGATGCCCGCGGCCCCGCGCAGGATGCGCAGGTCATACCCCTCCGTATCAACCTTCAACAGCTTCACCCTGGCCTGGCGGTTTACTCCCTGAACCACCTGGTCCAGGGTCTGGAACTGAAGCCTTTGGCCCAAGCCTTCCGTTTTGGCCTCCGTCAAGGTGGTGTTCCAGCCGGTCTTCTGCAATTCCACCTTCGTCTCGCCCGGTTTGTCAGACAAGAACGTTTTGACCGGGAACACTTCCTCGAACTGGCGCGCGTTTTCCTGTAACAGCTCATAGCAAATGGGATCACCCTCGACGCAAATCACCGGCATGGCAGCCTTGCCTTTGATCACCGCCAGCGTATCGCCCACGTTGGCCCCGACATCCACCGCCCAGGAATCCGGGAAACGGTCCTTCACCATTTCCGCCCCGACCCCGATGAGACTGTTGAGTTGGGGATTCATCTGGTAAGCGCCGCACAAAGGGTTTCCTCTGGGGATTTTGATGGGTCGGCCGCCGACCAGCACAACAGCCGTTCCTGGAGTTTGTCCAGGTTTGGGCGGAAGCTTAGCGATGGAGTAACCTAGCTGGTTAAGGAAGCCTAGTACGCCGAGCTTGAGGGTTTTGAGCGGCTGTTTCATACTCTGAATAAAGGCATGATGGTCACTTTGTTTTTCTTAGGAAAGCACTTCCGCTCTTGTCTGGGAGCAGAATGACGAATTCCCCAGCCTTGCGGCAGAACTCATCAATCGCCTTTTTTGCGCCATCCCAGTAAAGACTCGAATAGTCGTGCAAGAAGAGGACTCCTCCTTTGGACATTCGTGGGTAAAAGAACTCGAGCCCTGCTTTTAGCGGCTCATACAAGTCACAGTCCAAGCTGACCGCAGCATACGTGCTGCGTTGGTGCTCCTCGGTGATAGTGCCGGGAAAACAGCCTTTGACGTGGTGACAACAGCCGTCGTTCCCCCCGATAACATCCTTAACCATTGCCACGGAAGTGTCTCCAAACCACGGCTTTTTGTTGGCGTCAACACCGACCAGGTCCTCTTCATTAAACCCTTCGTAGGTATCGAAGAGGAAGACCCTTCGCCCACTCGCTTGTGCATAATAGGCAAGAACAGCCGCCGTGTTTCCTCGCCAAACTCCAAGCTCCGCGAAATCGCCCTCGATGCCTTCCCCAAGGACTTGCTTGATATTGAGAATCAAAGACCACAGTCTGGGAATATCCCCGCCGTTATTTGATAGATTGTGAGCGGTAAACCTCGCCAGCAACTCCCCAAACTCCGGGTGAGAGGCGAAGTCGCAATGAGAATCCGGGTGATAAGCCAAATAGACTTGATTTGTGCTGAGATAAAGCTGGCGCGCTTTGAGACATTCGGCACCCGCAAAGCCCATCACGGCTTGTAACAATCCTTTTTTTAGCATGGCCTTCGCCTTGGCGTATAGATTCTTGACCCGGCGCATTGCTAATCTCGTGGTAGCGGGAAGTTTCAGGTTAGGTTTTGTGCGATTCACCGAAGAACTTCATAGGATGTCCCAGCCGATGCCAAAGATAATACCGCGGCGGCTCGTAATGGTTTTCCGCCGTGAAGGGGGCGGCAAATCTGTCTCCGACCAAATCATCTCGCACGAAGAAGGCGTTGACGCCCATCAGGTCGCAACCGACGAGACTATAGCCGAATTTGCGCCCCAGCACGTCGTACGCTTTGAGGCTAGCCCCCTGGTCTTGAGTTCCGTCCCAGACCTGGTCCGGTTCGTAAGGATGAATCCACACCTGGTCGGGCGGGAAGCCGGCGTTGTATTCCACCACGACGACCCGCGGACGAAACTCTTTGAGGGCGGCCCAGATATGGTAGGTGTTCAAATCAATGTCCAGGGAGAACAGGTCGATTTCCGTGGGCACGCCCAACTCACGAAGCAGACCCGGAATGTTCTTCGCTGAAACGAATGCCGGTCGGACTTTCAGGCGCGAGGCAAGGCCCGGCATGGTCTTGAGCCGGGCGGAAATGGAATCACAGCACGTTTTGCTGCCCTCAATCCAATAGCCGCTCCAGCCGGCGGATAAGAGGGCGGTCGTGTTGTTCTCGGAACCGTCGCCCACGCCGATTTCCAGGAAAGTCTTGGTCCCGGGCCCGACCCGGCGAAAGATTTCGGTGATCATGCCGTCTTCGTAATTCTGCGACCAATATTGTGCGCCATGAGCCAACAACCGTTTCGGGTCGCGGTAGCGCGGATCGCCGGCCTTGAGTGTGGCCATCGCCTGGATCACTGTGGCCGTCTCGATAATGCGAAAATGCCGCTGCAAGCCGGCAAGCTGCTCCTGAATCGCCGCCAGTTGCTTGATGATGGGAAGCGATTTATAGAGGCGCAGAAAAAGACTCATAGGGAAGTTTGGGTTGCAAGCGCAGGTCTGACCGGCTGCACTTCACTCCATTCGACTGGAATGCGGACCACGCCCCAGCGTTGAGATTCGGTGTGGGGATCAGCGTTTTGATTCACGAACTCCGGCAAGGGCAGGCCATCGACGAAATCGCCTTGGCGGCCATCCTCGAACAAGCCGATGCCCAGGAAGTAGGATTCGAGCTTGAAAAACCGCAGCGGAACGGAGAACCGGAGCAGATACTCGCCCGGCTCCAGATTCAGCTTGCCATGTTGGTCAGCGTAAGTCTCCGAGAAGACCCGCAAGCCTTCCATGTGCGTCACCGCCATCGGAACGTCCAGGCGCTTCAGCGGCTGGTCGGCGCGGAACCGCACTTCCACGACCAGGCTCCCGGGCAACGCAATCCGCGAGGCCGGCCGGCCCTGCTCGTCCAGGAACCGCAAACTCAGCAGCCGCGCCCCCTCAGGCGGTCGCGCGCGTGGATAGGAAGTCAAATCGAGCGTCGCGGAATGGTCCTCGGCGCTTTGGTTCAGGTAGCCGTTGATGCCCAGATGGGGTTCCCCAACGAAGGCAACCTGGCCTTGCTTGAGCAGCACCACGCGTTCGCACAATTGCCGGATTGCCTGCAGGTTATGGCTCACGAACAGCACCGTGCGCCCTTCGTCCTGCGCCACGTTCTGCATTCGCCCCAGGCACTTCTTCTGAAACTCGGCGTCCCCCACCGAGAGCACCTCATCCACAATCAGGATTTCCGGCTCCAGGTGGGCGGCGACCGCAAAGGCCAGGCGCATATACATGCCGCTGGAGTAGCGTTTGACGGGAGTGTCGAGGAACTTCTCGACCTCGGCAAAGGCGACAATTTCATCGAACTTCTTCCGGATTTCAGCGCCGGACATGCCCAGGATGGCGCCATTCAGGAAGATGTTCTCCCGGCCGGTCAACTCGGGGTGAAAGCCGGTGCCGACTTCGAGCAGGCTGGCTACCCGGCCCTCCACCTCAATGCGTCCCGTGGTGGGCTCGGTGATGCGGCTGAGCAGCTTAAGCAGGGTGGATTTGCCGGCCCCATTCCGGCCAATGATGCCGACGGCCTCGCCTTGTTTGATCTCGAAGGAAACATTCTTGAGTGCCCAGAATTCCTCGCGCGTGCCGTTGGCCTGCCCATTGCGTTGTCCTAGCCGGAGCAGGGACCTGGCCTTGTCGGTCAGCACGTCCCGCAAGGATTTATAACGGCTCCGCCCCTGCTGCTGATGACGGAGCAGATATTTCTTGCCCAGGCCTTCGACTTTGATCGCGATGTCCGACATAGTCCGTTAAATCACGTCGGCGAAAGCCCGCTCGGTCTTGCGGAAATACCAGACACCTCCGGCGGTAATCAGAAAGACCAGTCCCAGCGACACCAGGAACCCGGGCCAGTAGAAGAACGAAGAGACACCCGTGACCGACCACCGGAAGCCGTCGATGACGCCCACCATGGGGTTCAGGGAGTAGAGGAGCCGCCATTTCTCGGGCACCACGCTGCTGCTGAATCCGACCGGAGAGGCGTAAAGGCCGAACTGGACAATGAACGGCAGCACGTAGCGGAAATCGCGGTATTCCACGTTCAAGGCGGCCAGCCAGAGGCCGGTGCCGAGGGCGGCCAGGAACGCGATGCCGGTCAGGGGGACCAGGGCGAGCAGCCGCCAAGTAGGGACGACCTGGTAAATGGCCATTATCACGGCCAGGATGCCCAGCGAGATCAGGAAATCGACCAGGGCCACAATGACGGCGCTGGCCGGCATGACCAGCCGCGGAAAATAAACCTTGGAAATCATGTTCGCGTTGCCGACCAGGCTGTTGCTGGCCTCCGTCAGAGCGCTGGCAAAAAACTGCCACGGCAGCATCGCCGCAAACACCAGCAGCGGATACGGCACTCCTTCCGAGGGCATCTTCGCCAGCCGGCTAAACACAAAGACAAAGACCACCGTCGTCAAAATCGGGCGCAGAATGGCCCAGAGGACGCCGATGACGGTTTGCTTGTACCGCACCAGGATGTCCCGCCAGGCTAGGAAAAAGAAGAGCTCCCGGTATTTCCACAGGTCGGCCCAGTAAAGGCGCTCGGCCTTTCCAGCTTCGATGACAAGACGGCTCATAAAGTGCGAGCGTATTCTGGAGAATCACTGCTCGGATTGGAAGCGATTTCGGAGGTGCGCAGCAGCCTGCGCAGCTTAACCTTTGACGATGCCGATAAAGAGGCTGTCGATCTGTACGAACTCCCTGAACTGAAAGTGCCTTAAGATTTCGTCTCGGTTTTCCGGCGTCGTGTCGTGGCATGCGAGGGTGGCGCCATCGGCAAGGCAGCGCTGCAAGTCGGGCGCGTTACGACGAATCTCGCTCGGTCCGTGCATGGTATCGGCGAAAACGAAGCAAAACTTACGCGGCGGCAGGACAGACCTGAAGTCGCCGATTACGACCTGAACGAGACGATCAACCTCAAAGCTCCGCAAATTCGCTCGGAGTTGACCAACAACACCATCAGGATGCCCCACTACAGGTTTGATATCGTTCTCAAACAACTCGCGGGAACAGCTCCCCATGTTTACTTCCGATTCTGGTGGATAGTAGAAAGCTATTCGTCCGTCCGGCAACTCGCGGAAATTGGCCAGAGTCGGGTTAAGCTCACAGGTGAGGAATTCCTTGGATAAGCCGCTGGCGAGAACCCCTTGCGCAATGCAGATCGTGGACCGTCCCAGCCAAGCGCCGATTTCCAGGATGGGCGAGTGGGCTAAGGCACCCAGGGCGTAGAGCGCGCGCTGTTCGTCGGCTGATAGCCACCCACGGATGCCACTGGTATCCACCGGAACGCGGATGCGTGGGAGCGCGGCGTTCAGTTGAGAGAGAGACCTGATTTCCTTTACCCTTGCAGCGGGCAGACTGCTGTAAAGTAGGCGGCGCAGATATCGCCTGCCGCGGGCAAAAAGATTCGTGCGGTTATTCATGCGAAGAGCGGCGTGATACAGTCCTCAACAGCGTGAATGACCTGAGCGAAACTACCTCTCATCGTTAAGCGATACAAAAGCATCCGGTCGCTTGTTAGGCTCATCAAGTAAAGGTCAGCCAGTCTATTCCTGCACCAAGTGGTGTCAAGTCGGATGCTGCTAATTTTTGGAGCTGATTCCGGGTCCGCGCCCATGGCGTCACCGGCTGCGGCCTTTAAACCCGGTCGGCTGTGTAATACCGCGGGTCGCAGTCCACCAGCACTGGTTTCGCGCCCGCCTGGTGAATCGCCAGCACGGTCGCGATGAAGGTATGCGTGCAGGTGATGACCTCGTCACCCGGGCCCACACCGCAAGCCATCAGCGCCAATTGAAGCGCCTCGGTGCCGTTGGCGACCGTCACGCAGTGCGGCGCTTTGCAGAAGGCCGCAAACTCCTGTTCAAACAGCTTTACGTCCTCGCCCAGGATAAAATCGCCGCGCGCGCAAACCTTCGCCATCGCCGCGTCAACCTCTGGTTTGATCGTCTGATACTGCGCCACCAAATCCACAAACTGAATTTTCCCAGTGTTCATATATGCCTTCATCCTTTTGATCTTGTTGCTCTCTTAGCCAAAATCGCCGCTTCTCTCAACTCTTATCCTGGATGTTCCCGGTGTTCCTCGCGTTGCCGCGAAATTTGGGCCAGGGCGTGCGGGCCAGCGAGGCGCCTGCTCGCAACGCGGTGAAGCCGCAGCCGGCAGGGG
>PMYF01000823.1:0-3413 GCA_003171295.1 Acidobacteriota bacterium
TGTCCCGCAGGTCGGGACGGGTGAGGGGTCTCTTCGCTGGTGATGCATACATGGTTCTGGAGGTTTGCGACACCCGCGACAATCCGCAATCCAAAATCAAAGATTGCTACGGACGAGTGGGGGGCTCCCCCGCATGGGAATAGATCCGCACCCACTGACCGCGGCGCGTGTACTCAGCCAGCAGCTTCAGGTGGTAGCGCCCTGCCAAGTCCTCCGAGGCAAGCTGCGGGCGATAGTCGAAGTAGCGCCCTTGTACGCGCAGCCACACGGGAAAGCGGGCCACCCAATTCCCGGGCGGGTCCCATTTGCGGGAATAAAGGTAAAGCAGGTCGAAAGACTCTGGCGGCACGCCCGCGAAATCCTGCGGCGCGAACCCCTCGACCGGGACGATCCGCAGCGGCCTTCGTACATAGCCGAGCGCAGGCTGTGCGAGTTCGTCCGTGGCCGGCCATGCCGTCAGAATCCGCGGCTGGCCAGGTTGCGCTTCCAAGTATTGCGCGGCCTCCCCGTGCAGCCGCACAAAGTCCGCGTAAGCGAGGTTGTCCTCAAAGGGGAAGGGACAGGGAGGATTGATGAACCAGGCCCACACAAAGCCGGCTACCGTGGCCGCACAGATGAGGCGGGCGGGGAAGCGCGGCAGGCGCATCACGATGCCCACCGCAACCAGGTAGAACACGGGCAGAACCGGGAGGAGGTAACGCGGAAGAATTGCGCCGCCCACCACGCTTAGCAGGATCAGATAGATGGCCATCAGTCCGGCGGTGAGAAACAGCAGCGACCGCCAAGGCGGCCCCTCGGCGACCTGGGCAGGATCCAACTTGGTGTGCTTCCGCCCCCACCAGAATCCCGCGGGCACCGACGCGGTGAGCAGCCAATTGAATCCGCCCAAGAACAGTTCGTAGACGCGGCGCAACAGGCTCCAGAAAACCCGGGCGGGCAAGAGCGTGGAATAAAGGTTGTAGCTCAGGTATTCACGGTTACCGGTCCAGTAGCCCGTCAACTGGTGGTAGTAAAGCGCCCAGGCCGCGAGCGGCACAAGCGGCGCCCCCAGCGCCACCCAGGTTAAGAGCCAGGCCCGGCGATTCCTCGCACTCTGGCGATTCTTCTGCCACACATAGAGCCATGCCACGGGCAGCAGGACCAACGCGGTTTCCTTACTGAGAATCGCCAGCGAAGCCGCCAGCGCGAAAAGCCAGAGTTGGTCGCCGAGCAAGAACAGGACTGCCAGCGTGGTAAAGAGTGCGGCGGCAAGGTCCAGATGGGCAAGCGTGCTTTGCGCAAAGAAGAGGGGTGAGAGCGCCAGGAGCAGGGCGCTCCAGGCAGAGATCTCGCGGCTCGCAACGCGTCGCCCGAGCNNAGATAGACCATCACCAGGGGCGTGTGCCCCACCGGCAACGTGCTGCGCGGAACGAGCAGTCCGAAATGATAGAAGTCCAGCGCCGCCGGAATGTAATACCCCGCTTCGTCCCAGAAATATGGCAGGCGGAGCAGAGGCCCGTGCAAAAGCAGCAGAACAGCGAAGGTAGCGAGATAAGCCAGGAGCCAGATGAAGCGGGGCCGCATGGGAAACTAATTTACCAGCAGATGCTTGTCTTGGAATCAGGATTTTTCGTAGCCCGCAAGGGTGCACGGAGGAGGGTATAGCCTATCCCACCTCCAAGCCGGCAGTCTGGGAGACGGTGGAAACATCGGGTAGTGGGTCAGTTTGGGGTTGTGACGGCAATTCTACATCGCCAAGTGGCGGCGTAAAGCCGCCTCCGGATCAAACTGACCCACTACCTAACCATGCAGGAACTATTGAAATCGAGACTGTCTGGCGTATACTTGCAGTTAACAAGATTCCGGGAAGGAAAGTTTCGCCTGAGAGGCCTTGGCGAATTGATGTTGCAGATTTCGAAGACAGATGGATTAGGCTACGGCAATGGGTCAAGGACCATCACAGCGGTCCGAATGGAATTCAGGTGATTGCCGCAATCAGTGCGTCTTCCGTTTCCGGATTGAGTCAGGCTTGCACATTCCTTCAGGAACGAGGGCCTTATGGAGCTGAGAAGAGACCCGATTACACAGAGTTGGGTAATACAGCAGACGGCCGAAGCCAGTTGGGCAACGAGCGGGGTGTGTCCTCTCTGCCCTGGCAACGAGTTCCTGTGCCCGCCCAACCTTTACGTGTACCCCTACGGCGGGCCGAGTTGGCAGGTGCGAGTGATCCCGCACCGCAATCCCATCTACCAAATCGAAGGAGACCCCGCTCGCCGGGCAGAGGGGATCTACGACAAGATGCGCAACATTGGTGCGCACGAGGTGGTTATCGAAAATCCCGACCATCGCCTGCCGTTGGCGCAGTTCAGCGATGATCAGGCTACCCAGGCTCTCCGGGCCTACGCTACGAGGATCACCGATTTGAAGAAGGATCTGCGATTCCGCTGCGTCACCCTCTTCCAAAACGTAGGTCCCGAGGCGGGTCAGGATCTGGAGCATCCTCACTCCGAGATTACCGCCACACCCTTCATACCGCGACGGCTCGCCTACGAGCTGCGCGCTGGGCAAGGGCATTACCGAAACAAAGAGCGCTGTCTATTCTGCGACATCGTAAAGCAAGAGCTGGACCAGCAGGTGAGAGCCGTGGCGTGGAACGATCTCTTCGTGGCTTTCTGCCCGTTTGCGTCACGAGTACCTTATGAGACCTGGATCATGCCGATCTATCATCATGCCTCATTTGAGGAGGATGTTACCTCGGCGGGCAAGCAACAGCAGCTCGGGCGGTTGCTGAAATCTACTTTACGCCGCCTATCCACCGTGGCCACGGCATACCACCTCGTCCTGCACACTTCGCCCAATGTCAAGGCCAGGCCTTCCCGGCCGGACGCGTGGCAGACGCTGGCCGAGGACTACCACTGGCACTTTGAAATTCTGCCGATTATTCTCGGGAAAACCAGGTCCTACAGTTTCAAAGAGGTTTACTTTAACGCGCCGCCCCCACCTGAGGTTGCGGCGAAAGACCTACGCGACGCCGAACCCCCCTTGCCTTGAGCGGGCGCGCGCGGCGCATCCCGGCGAGGTTTCTCGGGAAGCATTCCTGGCCACCAGGGACGCCACTACCCCGCATCCCGGGCCGCGACGGGCGGCTTGGCTGCGAGGCTTTTCGCGACGATCTCCGCGACGTCAAGTATCTCGACGTCATCGCGCTTGATATGGTTCGCGGCATCACGCAGCATAATGGGACAGTACGGGCAAGCCACGGCCACGGTAGAAACCTGGGTTTCGATGAGCTCGGCGAAGCGCATTTGATTCACGCGCGCTTGGCCCTGAGCCCGCTGGTCGTCAGCCACAAAAAGCTGTGCGCCGCCCGCTCCGCAGCAGAGCGTGTTTTGGCCATGGTGCGCGGGTTCGGTTACCGAGATCCCGCAGGAGCG
>PMYF01000823.1:3511-9634 GCA_003171295.1 Acidobacteriota bacterium
CGCAGCAGGTTTCACGCGCCAGTACTCCCCAGGAAACCCCGGCGGCATCCAGGATCTGTTGCATGGCCTGCGCGACCGCATGGCCGTGAGGATCGTAGCTTAATCCACAGCCCAGCCAGAAGAGCCATTCCTGAGTGCCGTCAAAAATCGGAAATTGCTTCGCTTCGAGGAGCTTTTGCCGGATGTCGTGCGCCAGTCCCCAGGGATTGTGCGGGGCGCGTTCCATGGTCGTAAAAAGTTGGTTTACCTTATCGCTCGTGATGCGGCCTTCGCTGGCGAGACCGCGGCGGAGGTCGAGAATCTTCCTGCCGACATGCTCGATGCCCACCGGACACACAAACTCGCAGGCGCCGCACGAAAAGCATTGGAAGAGGTCGTCCTCCGTAATGAAAACCTTGCCCTCGGCTTTCTCTGCAGCAGTTCCCGCCACCACGTCTCCGCCGGAGAGCAGGCCTTTGCGCATGTCCAGGATAATTTCCTTGGGACTCAGCGATCCTCCCGCGAGGTTGGCCGGACAGAACTGGGTGCAGCGGCCGCACTCGACGCAAGCATCCACATCCAGGATGTCCTTGCGGCCCAAGTCCCGGAAGTGAATCATGCCCAGGTCATCGCCGTCGTCGCGCAGCGCGCGCATTGGGCTGGTGTTTTCGGAGCGGAAAAATATCGTGACCGGTGCCAGCAGCAGGTGCAGGTGTTTCGACATCGGAATGACCACGAGCAAGGCCAAGAACGCCGAGGTATGCATCCACCAGTTGATTTTCCAAGCCCGGCTGGCGACCGGAAACACTCGCCAGCCCACAAGATACGTGACCATGAGGGCCGAGATGAGGAAGGCAACTAGCCCGGAAGTGGCGGAAAGTTCGCCGAGGGCCTTCGGTCTTAATACGAATCGCCGGAAGGATAAGCCCAGCATGGCGGCCAGCACGGCGATAGCCCAGGCGGCGACAAACACNNGTTCTGCGTCTCGGTGGCCTTATCCAGTCCCCGTAAGCCCCACGAGAGGTGGATGGCGCTTGCCCAGGCGAACGCCAAGAACCCCCACAAGACCGCGCCGTGCAGGATGCCGACCAAAGGCCGGTCGCGCACCACGCGATATTGCAGGATGACTTCCACAAAAACCCGCCAGAGCCGTTTGGGAATATGGTCGAGAGGAAGATCTCCATGCCCAGGAAGCACCGAAAAAAGCCGGCGCTCCAGGGTTCGCAAGAATAGCCAAACGCTTCCTATCACGAGCGCGATAAATATCCCTCGCGCCCAGCCGCCGAGAAGAAAACCGCCGCAAAACGCCAGCGTGAGGACGGCGAGCAGCCAGGAGTTTTTCCTGATTGGTTTCAAATTCATCCCTTACCCCATGATACCGGGGAATTCTCTACGCTGCTTCTTGGCAGCACCCGGTACGAGTGTCGAGCCCCTCAGTATCGCACATAGCGCGGGCTCCCTTCTTTGGCCATGTCCCTTTGCCAGATTCCATCGCCCAACTATTTCTGTCCTCCCGGCCACGATCACGATTAATGGCGCACACTGTCGCTAAGTATAATTTAGCAGCAGATAGGGATTACGGACGCGGGATTTTTCGAGGTCCGAAGGTCGCAGAGCGCCATCGGCCTGGCGGGCGAGAGTCAACCCGCGTTGCCTCGCCGCGGGAGCGCGATGAACCCGGGCCATGCGGCGCGCCACTCGGTACGCTATAATAGCCTCCACGCGAAAGTGGCGGAATTGGCAGACGCGCCAGACTTAGGATCTGGTCCCGCAAGGGGTGGGGGTTCGAGTCCCCCCTTTCGCACCAATGTCTTACGATTAGAGGGCGCTTGGTCAATTTAAGACTACATATGTGGTCCGTTGCCCGCTGCTGGACGGGTTGACCCTCACAGGACTAGACGATTCAATCTTTGGTGGCTGGAGAGGGAAGGTGAGATCGATGGAAAAGCGAGCTCGATGCTGCCGCTTGGATCACTAACCTTTCATACTTGTCTGGCGTGATAGTGCGGTACTGGGCGCACAACCCTGCGAGCGCGCGGCGGAGCGGTTGATCCATCGTTTCGGTCGGCGTGCAAGTAACTCCTACCGGTTGCATGAATCGCTCCAGGCGGCGCTCCGGCAAATGGTTGATCTGGTAAATTGCGGCTTCAATCTGGAAGCGAAGAGTTCGCCCTGCGGAAGAGTAGGCAGGGTCTCTCTCGCCGGCCATAGCCTTGGAATGAGACCCTAGTCTCGACAGCTAAAATATGAACTTCACTCCACCCTGCCCGATGCGCGGGCTAGCGGCGCCAAACGCCCCCCCAAACGAACTGGGGCCGGCGTCAAAGTAACCACTCACCGTGCCCGCGCCATAGAACTGCGCATGGTTGAAGACGTTGAAGAACTCTGCGCGGAACTCCAACGACTTGGATTCTGTCAACCTCACATCCTTGAGGAGAGCCAGGTTCCAGTTATTGACGCCTGGCCCGTGAAAGAACCGCCGGTTTGAAGTACCCTGCTGGCCGAGACCTTCCTGGGTGAACAGCGCGGGGTTGAAATAGGGGTTGACGAGGGTGTTAGTGACGGGGTCAAGATATTGCTTTCGCGGGTTTTTGTTGATGTAGATTGGCCCCCCCCCTATATAGTTGGGCTCGTCGGTGGAGCCGTATTGCGGACTGTTGCCGGTATTGCCCCGCAGCGATTGGTCATCCACCTCGGCCATAGTAACTGGAACTCCTGTGGTGAAGGAGGTGACTCCTGACAGCTTCCACCCTCGCGTCACCCGGTTGTTCGCCCGGAAAAGCTTGTCGAAGGGGAGTTCGTAGGTGTAGCTGAACGAGAAAATGTGTGTGATGTCGAACTCCGAGAGCGATCTGAAGAGGTTCGGGCTATCGCCGATTATGATCTGGTCCCCGAAGGCGGAACCGTTATCCATCGCCTTACTGAAGGTGTAGCTGAGCAGGTATGCCGCCCGCCCAGTGGTGCGGCGCAGGGTGGCTTCGAGGGCGTGGTAGGACGAGTTTCCCTCGTGGAGCTGCCAGCCGTTGCCCCCAAACAGAGCGCCAAAGGGTTGGCGGACGCTAATGGGTCCTCCTCCCCCAATTGGGTAGAAGTTTCCGGTTTCTGAGCGTGGCCCGCAAGTGTTGGTTCCAGGCATAACCGCAGCCTCGCTCATCAAGCTCATGCAAAGCGCCGGAATAGACTGATTATTGTCGGCGTTCACTATAAGGTGGTGGCCGAAAGTTCCCACGTAAGCCAGAGTCAGCAGCGTGTTCGATGTCAACTGCCGCTGGATGGAGAAGTTCAGATGCTCAGCGTAGGGGCTGGGAGAATCAACCAACGGGTCCCTATTCCCCGAGAATGGCTCGAATTGGGTCCAATCGATCACTGAGCTTGCGGTCACCGGCAGAACCGGAAACTTTTGTCCCACATTCACGCCCGTTTGCCGGTTGATGAAGGGAGTAGAAAACTCAGGGTTATACCCGGTGAAAAAGAACAAGGAATAGGGGGCGGCAGCAAAATTGAAAGTGTTCGCTCCCTCGATGTTGGTGTAGTACATGCCATAACCTGCTCGAATGCTGCTCTTGCCGGTATCCCCAAAGAGCCGGTGCAAGAACCCGCTGGAGAAGTTGGGAGAATAGGCCAGCCCAAAACGGGGGCCGAGGTCGTTCCAGCGAGTATTGGCGAAGTGTAACGGAACGCCGGGGTCACCGGGGAAAACATATCCTGGGGGAGCCGTGGGGAAGAGCGCGGACTGCAATCCCAGTATTATGTCGGGGTTCCGATTATGCCTGTCGGACCAATACGGGGTGGTTTCCCAGCGCAATCCATAGTTGAGGGTTAGATTGTGGGTTACTCGCCAACTGTCTTGTCCATAAATCCCCACGTAGTAGCTCCGGAGGTTCAGGGCTGCGGGAGCACCCTGGAAGAAGTAAGTCGGGGAGCCAATCAGCATGTCCGCAAAGTCGTACCCGGTTCCCCCCCCCGAGTTGCTAAACCCGAAGCCCCCATTGCCGCCATTGTTGGGATGGCCAATGGGCACGTGATCCCAGTGGTAGTTCCCGCCGAATTTCAGCGTGTGGGTCCCCTTTACCCTCGTGAAGTCATCCTGCAGTTGGTACACCTCATTTTCCTGTTGGACAATCGAGTTAAATGCTCCCAAGGTGTAGTTGTTGAAACTCAGTTCGGGCCAATTTTGATATGCGGTACTCAGTTGGTAGATGCCCCCCGCATCAGGTGCGCCGAACCCGATCGAGGCCAGCGATGGCCCGGTGGTTGCTGATAGCCCCGAGATGTTCGTGTTGCGCATATAGCTCGCGGTGAATTGGTTGACGGAGGCAGCGCCCAAGGAGGTTGTAACGTTAAAAGTGAACAACTGTGCCTTCCCCACCGTTTGGGAAGGAAATCCAGGTACCGTGCTTCCGCCATAACCCGGATTATAGGGAGTGGTGTTCACCCAGGGGTCGTAATGCCAGTAGCCTGAAATCATGCCAATTCGAGTGTTGGCATCGATGCGAGCGCCGCTCTTGTCGTCCCCCAGAGTCGCCGGAAGTGCGGAGCTGGAGAAGTACGGACCTATAGTGGGGGAAGGGATCAACTTAATCACATTCGCACTAGGAGTATCCCAGGCTGTCTGGGGAATCACCAAACCGGGAAAGACACAGGTCGCTGAAGTGCATCCAGGGGTATAGTAAGGCTCACCGGTAGTAACCGCGTATCCCAACCGGTCGGAAAGCACGTTAGCCCAATTTGAGCCGCTTACTACTCCTCCCCCGTTGCTTAGCGCGGTCGCAACAGCCGGTGCCTGATCTATCAGTTGGCCAGTCCGGTCGGCCGCGGAAGGGACCAGGATAAGCCCCGTATCTTGGCCAATGACTTGGCGCGTCCCCTGGTAATCGACAAAGAAGAAGACCTTGTTGCGGAGGACCGGGCCTCCAAAGGTCCCACCGAACTGGTTCTGGTGGAAGACCCCACGATCCGGTGAGTAAAAATACCGGGAATCCAGGTCCGAATTGCGCACGAACTCAAAAAGGTCCCCATGATACTGATTGGTCCCGGATTTGGTGGCGACGTTGATCTGCCCGCCGCTATAGTTGCCGTATTCAGCACCGGCATTGTTGGTGATGATCCGGAACTCGGCGATCGAGTCGAGGTTGGGGACTACCGTCGTGCCGCCCCCACGTCCCTCGACCGTGTTGGCCCCGTTTACCATGAAACCGTTCTGGACGTCCCTCTGCCCGCTCATGACCAGGACGCCATTATTGAGGGAATTCGCGGGTGAAAGAGTGCCGTACAGGGACACATTGAAGGGTACGACGCCCGGCTGAAGGGCCAGGAGGTCAGTGTACGAGCGGCCGTTTAGCGGCAAGTTTTCCATCTCCGTGCCGCCAATCACCTCGCCGATCTGAGTGGTTCGAGTATTCACCTGCGCCGCGTCTGCGGTTACCGTGACCTCCTGTTTCGCAAGTCCCACTTGCAGCACGGCATCGACGCGCAGGGCCGTATCGACGTCGATTACCACGCCGGTCTGCCGGTACGTCCCAAAGCCGCTTTTTTGGAAGGTAACATCGTACTGACCGACGGCCAGCGCCGGAAAGTTGTAGAACCCAACCGCGTCGCTCTGGAGCGTCTGGGCCACGCCTGTCCCGGTGTTCCGTGCCTCCACGCTTGCTCCTGGGATGACGGCTCCGGACGAATCTCTGATGGTTCCTGAAATGCTTCCCGTCACCACGCCCATCAACAGCGAGGGGCTGATCCCCACCAACAATGACACCAACAGCAGGTTCTGCCTCATCCGAGCTAGAGACTTCATGAAGTTTACCCTCCCAATGAGTCTGGAAAACTCCGCCATACGTCATGCCGACCAAAGAAGACGGTCAGTTTTCTGGACTTACCTAAACATCCGGAGCATGGCACCCTCAGGTACCCATGCTATTCAGTTAGTAAAAGAGTGGCCCCGATCGACGCTGGGGAGTGCAATCAATAAGCCAAACTTGCGAATTACAGCGGTGGAGTTAACATGTTGAAAAAGGACAAAATATCAACTCCAGGCATAGGGGAAACCTCTTCTCGGATCCGCATATTCCATTAACCACATCTGGAAAATACTGAAAATCATATCGACATTTTACATTTATGAAATTAACCATGCCTGAAGGACAGCCC
>PMYF01000092.1 GCA_003171295.1 Acidobacteriota bacterium
GCAATCCCCGCCACCGCCAGCCGGATATTAGCCACGGTAAACTCATCGGCCACAATCGCCCTCCATCCCGAAGTGCCAAATCTGATCCCTGTCGTCATCCCATTCTCCCTGCGCCGGGTTCAACCGGCTCAACTTCATACTGCCTGAATCAAGCTTATCCGGCAAGCACCCCGCATCTAAAACAGAAAGAAGACGTGCGAAGTTGATTGTTCCGTTGACAGGCGTAGGGTAACGCAGTTCAATTGAAGGTGTTATGGCGGTCCCTTCCTTTGACGAAACGCATCTGGAGCAGATATGCGCCGTGCTCGCTGACACTGGGGCTGGGCTGACGGGATCCGAAATTAGCAGTCTTCTTTCCCAACTTGGGATTTCGGACCCTGAGCCCATAATCACGAAACGCAAGCGCCTGTTCGTGGCACTTTGCAACCAGCAACGACGCGATGAATGCGGTAATTACGTTGGACAATTTATTCACAAAGCCATGGATCCGGTTCGCTATACAGGCAATCGGGACATGTTTGATTCCCGGCGAAACGAACTGAATAGAATTCTGATCTTCAGCGGCTACTCCTTGGGTGAGGATGGAAAGCTACGTTATAGTAAGGCGGCCAAAACACTTGACGAAGCTGAGGAACGAGCAGACAAATTGCGTAGCGAGTTGCGTAGGCGTAGCGTTCACCCTGATGTGCTAAGATTTTGCCGTGCAGAACTTGTTAGTAATAACTACTTCCACGCCGTACTAGAATCCACAAAGAGTGTTGCAGAGAAGATCAGGCAACGATCTGGACTAACAACTGATGGCTCTCAACTTGTAGACGATGCCTTCGCTCTAGGCAAAACCGGTATTCCTCTACTCGCATTCAATTCATTGCGAACCGATACTGAGCGGAATGAGCAAAACGGAATGATCAATCTCATGAAAGGTATGTTCTCCGCATTCAGAAACCCAACAGCGCATGCCGCGAAGATATCGTGGACAATCACAGAGCAGGATGCCTTCGATCTTTTGACTCTGGCATCTCTACTGCATCGACGCATCGATAGCGCAGTCCAGACAAATCGAGCAGCCGCACCGTAAATCGACAGGTCATGGAACACTTTTCTGCCCTTATTGCATCGAATCTGACGGCTCTCACCGTCCGCACCAATCCACTGAAACTGAACTTTGCCCCCCTCCATGCCCGAAGCCACACCGCCAGCCCGCATCGTTCTGACCACTGTCGCCAACACCGATGAGGCCGCTCGCCTTGCCGGAGCACTGGTTGAGGAATGGCTGGCCGCCTGCGCCACGCTCATTCCCTCCGTCCATTCCATCTACCGCTGGCAGGGGAAGGTCGAGTCCGCCACGGAGACTCTGCTGCTTATCAAAACCGGCCCGGAGAAACTCGCAGCTCTCGAAGTCCGTCTACGCGAGCTGCACAGCTACCAGACTCCGGAGTTTCTGGTTCTCGCGGTCGATGCCGCCAGCCAGCCTTACCTCGACTGGCTGCAAGAGAGCCTCCGCCTGCCGTGATGCCCGGCTGCAATGGCCGGCTCGTCTGGTATTCTGAGCCTGGATTGTTCCGATGCGCTGGTTACTGATTGCCCTGCTCGTATCGCTCGCGGCGCTGCTGGTTGCAGCCGCCGGCGGGGCGCGTTACGTTTGGCTCCAGTGCGCTCGAATCCGTTCCAAACCTACAGCGGGCGCCGGAAAAGTTCTCGATTCGGCCGCCGGACCGGCTGAGGAAACCGACGTAGAGACAGAGATATTGTAGTTTTCCGTTGAAAGGACATTTGTCCCCCATGAGCAACAAGAAACCCGCAGTCGCCAGCCCGGCCGAGACGCTCGACATCTCCATCGCCCACAGTCCCGACTCCGATGACGCCTTTATGTTCTATGGCCTGGCCACCAACAAGATCCGCGTCCCCGGCTACCGGTTCTCTCACACGCTGTGCGACATCGAGACCCTCAACCTCCGCGCCCAGAGCGAGGCCTTCTTCGACGTAACCGCCATCAGCTTCCACGCCTACCCTTACCTGCAGCAGAACTACACGCTGATGGGCTGCGGCGGCAGCGTGGGCGAGGGCTACGGCCCCATGATCGTCTCCAGCAAACCACTGGCGCTCGAAGACCTGCACCGCGTCAAAATTGCCGTCCCCGGCACCTTCACCACTGCCTACCTTGCCCTCAAAATCTTCAATCCGGAGCTCAAGACCGAGACAGTACCCTTCGACCAGATCATCCCGGCGATCCTGGCCGGAACCTACGACGCCGGGCTCATCATCCACGAAGGCCAGCTCACCTATTCCACCAGCGGGCTCTACAAGGTTCTCGACCTGGGCGTCTGGTGGCGCGAGACCACCGGCCTGGTGCTGCCCCTGGGCGGAAACGCCATCCGCCGCTCACTGGGCGCTGATAAGCACAAGATCATCTCCAGGGCTCTGCGCGACAGCATCCAGCACGCCCTGGACCACCGCGAACAGGCGCTGGAATATGCCATGCAGTTTGCCCGCGACCTCGATGTCCGCATGGCCAGCCGCTTTGTCAGCATGTACGTCAACGAGCGCACCCTGGACTACGGCGCCGACGGCCGCGAGGCCATCCGCAAACTGCTCGACATGGGCCACGAGCGCGGCATCATCCCCAT
>PMYF01000230.1 GCA_003171295.1 Acidobacteriota bacterium
ATCCGCGGAGCGCCCCAGGTTGGATTCTCCTGTGACATGCGGCGGATCAGGTCGCGAATCTCCCGATCCACCAGGGGCCTGTTCGACACCTGCATCGGTCTCATCGGAGCGTCCCAACCGACCGGCCAGAATGCCTTTCCATAAGATACCCTTTCGCGACGATATGGCAAGCGCGTATGAATGCTTTGACCCTCATAACCGCCATGCGCGGGTCGACGCACACGTCTGTCTCGACCTCGAAATTCCGCTCTCTTTCGATGGATTTTTGCTATACTCGACCCCGAAACGACAGCTGAAACGAACGGCGGAACGACGAACGGACGTAAGAGCGAGCTATCGAGAGTGTCGCTAGGACGAATAACAGAGTTGGTCGGAGGACGGGAACACTGTGGGCGGAGACCAAGACTCGGAACTGGGCGAGAGCAGCCGTGTGGCGATCGTGGTAGCCCATCCTGACGATGAAACCCTGTGGGCAGGAGGTCTTCTCCTGAGTCATCCGGACTGGTCGCCGTTCATCGTGACCCTCTGCCGCGGCAAAGATGCGGATCGGGCTCCCAGGTTCCTGAGGGCCCTGGAGCGCCTGGGTGCGACGGGTGCCATGGGAGATCTGGACGATGGCCCTGATCAGGCCCCCCTCCCTGCCACGATGGTACAGGACACCATCCTTTCCCTTCTTCCGGAGCGGGACTATGACCTCCTGCTGACCCACGCCCTGGAGGGCGAATACACACGTCACCGACGGCACGAGGAAGTCTCCCGGGCGGTTCGGGCTTTGTGGCGGGATGGAGATCTCCGCGCCAAAAGAATGTGGCAGTTCGCCTATGAAGATGGAGGAGGCGCCTATTTCCCCCGGCCTCGGAAGGACGCATTCCTCCACCTTCCCTTGACTGAGGCCGTTTGGACTCGGAAATCCGATATCATCACCGAGGTCTATGGATTCACCGAAACCAGTTGGGAAGTCCAGACGGTTTCGCGCGAGGAGGCATTCAACTGTTTTTAGTTAAATGGAGATAGTCAGATATTGACCCTATGAAAATACTCGTTCTCTACAACTATCCTCCCGCACCTGGCGGCTTATCAACCCAGGGGGATCTCCTTTGCAAGGGGCTCCTGGAGATCGGCGTGAACGCTCGAGCCGCCCATATCAGATCGGATCTCGAAAAGGAATGGTATTACCGCTGGTTTCAACCGGACGCCGTCGTGGGTGTCGGTTTCTGGGGCGATGTGCCCGATATCGTCCTCCATCCCCAGCGCTTCGGGATGCGAGCCGTGCCCTGGATTCTGGCGGATGGGTACGTCGCGAACTACCGCGATGTCCTGAACGGGATGCCTCTCGTCCTCGTGACCTCGGATTGGGTACGAGAGACCTTCGTGCGGGACGGCATCCGGGGAGACCACACGGTGACCTTGCCTGTGGGATGTGACACCGATGCCTTCATTCCGCGGAATTTATCTGATCCCAAGGTGCGAGCGGTGCGGGACGCCCTCGGCGTTACCATGGACGAACTTCTTATTCTCACGGTAGGGGGCGACGCGGCATCCAAGGGTGGGCGCGAGGTGATGGAAGCCCTCGCCACCCTGGGTCGCGATGTGCCTGCCTGGCGGTATGTATGCAAGGTGTGGCCCCAGGGTCGGACGGACGTGCAGAACAAGTACGATGTCGAGCTGGCCCGCAGCCTTGGAATCCAGGACCGGGTGAGCTTCCAGACCCACCAGGTCTCCCGGAATCTCATGCCGTATCTCCTGGCCGCCTGCGATATCTATGCGGCCCCTTCCAGGCTGGAGGGGTTCGGGATGCCCCAGGTGGAGGCGGGCGCTTGTGGCAAACCCGTCATCGGGATCCGGGCCATGGCCATGCTGGACACGTTGGTTCACGGGGAAACGGCATTCCTCGCCAGCGTGGCCCAGACGATCCACATTACTGAAGCGGTGCTGGGACCGGAATCGGGTTTCGAGCCCGGCCATCACGTGGTCTTCGACAAGCCACGTGTATCGGACTATCGCGCCAGCTCACAGGATATTGCGGAGTACTTGAAACTTCTGCTGAGCAACGCAGACCTCCGGCAGCGGATGGGCGAGGCGGGAAGACGAAGAGTGGTGGAGCACTACGATTACCGCCTCGTGGCCCGGCGCCTCGTGGAGATTCTCAGTGAAAAGAAGGGCTGAAATGAATCCTTCGATTCAGGATGCCAAGAGTGCCGCAATGGGCGTGCTCCTGCACAACGCATCCGGTCCCTACGATGGTCTTCCGCGCACGGCGGGCTGGGGCTATCCGGAACCCTACACCCGGGATCTCCTCATTTCCTCCTTGGGCATCTTCGCCTCCGGAAACGACGCGCTTCTTTGCTCGCTGCGCAGGGTGCTGGAGACCCTAGCCCGGAATCAGAGCCCGCATGGACAGATCCCTTCCCTGGTGCATGATCCAGAGAATCGGGGTGCCAGCGATACGACGCCACTTTTCCTTCTGGTCCTGGGCATGTTTCGGCGTTTCACCGGAGACGTGACCTTTCTGGAAGAGGCCGAAGCGAAGGCCCTTCAATGGATGGACTACCAGACCATTGATGACCGGGCGTTGGTGGGCCAGCAGCCCACTAGCGATTGGCGGGACGAACATTGGGTCCTGGGCCAAGGTCTCTACGTCAACGCCCTCGTGCATGGCTACCTGAAGATCCTGGGTCTCAAGGATCGAGCCCTAGCCCTTCAGGTCGCCGCGAACCGTGAGGATGGCAGAGGTTTCGTCACCGAAGGACAGCCCACCTATGCCCTGTGGTTCTACAAGGTGCTTCGGGACAAGCGCTGCGATATCCTCGGCAACAGCCTCGCTATACTCACGGGACTGGCCGATCCCGAACGAGCGCGCGAAATGGTGGGCTGGATTGAAGCCCACTGCGCCGAGATGCGCTCAAGGGGCGAACTGGCCCTGGATCTGCCGCCCTGCTTTTTCCCCTTTGTGCAGCCCACCGACCCCGACTGGCACCCCAGGTACGAGATGTACAACCTTCCAGGCCAGTACCATAACGGCGGTGTGTGGCCCTTCGTCTGCGGCTTCTATATCACCGCTCTCGTGGCCGCGGGCGAGCAGAGCCTGGCGAAGGAAAAGCTCCAAGCCCTCACAGCGCTCGTGCAACCCTCACGGGCGGTGTCAGAGGCCTTCGGTTTCAATGAATGGTTCCGGGCGCAGGATGGCAGCCCCGCGGGCCAGGATTGGCAGACCTGGTCCGCGTCCATGTACCTTTACGCAGCCGCCTGCGTGAAGGCTGGAGCGGCCATGTATTTCTGAAGAGCGTTTCCGGCTGTTGCAGCGATCCCCCTCCCGGCTGTCCCCCCTGTACCGGCCCAGCCAATTGTCCAGCCCGTTTTCTTGGCGTCTGAGCAGTGGCTGGGCGCTGACCGAACGTTGTGACGCGGTCCACAGCCGGGGGTGGTCCAAAATGTCGTTCTTGGTGCAGTTTTCATGGGGAATTACGCTGCTTGGCGATAGTAATGGTTACCGAAACTTCCTCCAGCCAGCCCGACGAGGCTCACGGCTACACGTCTTCCACGGTTCCAGTGATCCCGAATGCCATTCCTTCCAGATTTCAGGGGAATCAAGCAGCTTGGTGGTAATAGTGATTGAGCAGCCCGCCAAGCCAGCGTTGGCATCGGATTGGGCCCACCTCGGTTTCGGCGGGCTCGAGAGGCGGACCTTCCTGAGCGCCCGGCGGCCGATTGCCCAGTGCCTGGTGTGGCCGGAACCTGTTGTGAAAGAGGACGTAGGTCTGCACGATGTGGTCCAGTTGCCGCAGGCTGAAGCAGAAGAAGAGGTTCAGGCACTCGCGTTTCAGGCTGCCGATCCACGACTCGGCGAAACAATTGGCCACGGGTGTCCCGTAACCGGATATGCGCGTCGCGTCTTGTAGGCCACTTCCTCCTGCAACAACACCAGCAGCACCGTCAGCCACTTGAGAAGCATCAATCAGCTCTCCTACGCGCCCAACGTAAGTCCTGTAGCGGCAACAGTCGACATTTTGGACCACCGCCGCCGCAATGCAAGCCCCAGTCTCTCCCAATTCCCTCCCCCCAGAGGCCCTAACCCCATGTCTCCGAAAGTCTCTTTTGCAGCAAGCGGTGGTGTTTTTGCCTTTTGGGTTCTGCATGCGTGAACGGGGTGTGGACCACACTAGTAGTCTGTAACAGGAAATTCCACGGGTGGCACAGCCTTTCTAGGCTGTGCGCGCACAGGCTGGAAAGCCTGTGCCACCAAAGAACCTACCCATCGTTTTTGCTGTGACAGACTACT
>PMYF01000953.1:0-6194 GCA_003171295.1 Acidobacteriota bacterium
GCTTCGGCGCGATCGGGATTCACCTGGGTTACGGGGTGGGGGTGAGTACGACGATGGGCTTCGGGGGCGGCGTGCTGTTTGGTGGTGTGATCTACGCCTTCGCGAGTTTTCTCTATAGTCAACAGGCCTCGAGCCATGTCCGGACGGGGGACCTGGTGGGGAACACGGCGCAAGTGAGCGTGGGCATTCCCCAGGATGGAATGGGCCAGGTGCGCTGCACCCTGGGCGACACGGTGGTGGAGAAGGTCGCCCGCGCGGTGAACCACAAGGAGATTCCCGTCAATACCCTGGTAAGAATCAACGCCATCGTCGGGGAGATTGTGCTGGTGGAACGCGCGGAATAAAGCCGCAGGTGCAGCCGCCTGCCACGCGCCCAGCCTTCTGGCCCGACGTCCTGGAGGAAGATTATGCCCTTTCCGCCCTTCGTCATTATCCTGGCGGTAATTGCCGCCATTGCCTTGCTGGTCGCGCTTTCGCGCTTCAGCAAGAATTACATCAAGGTGCCGCCTAACGCGGTGGCCATCTTCAGCGGGCGCAAGCATAAGCTGCCCGATAACGGCGTCGTGGGCTATCGCATGGTGCGCGGTGGCGCGGCGTTTCGCTGGCCACTGCTGGAGCAGGTTGATTATCTTTCGCTGAACGTCTTTACGATTCCACTCGAGATCAAGCGCGCCTACACGCTGAAAGGCGTCCCGATTTCCGTGAAAGCCGTCGCCAATGTGAAGATCAAAGGTGATGACATGTCGCTGGCCGCGGCGGCGGAGCGCTTTCTGGGGATGACGCACGACACGATTCAGAAGGTGATCTTCCAGACGCTGGAAGGCCACCTGCGGTCGATTCTCGGCACGCTGACGGTGGAGGAAGTAAACAGCGACCGGGCAAGCTTCGCGCAGAAGCTGACGTCGGAAGCGGCGCTGGACCTGGAGCGCATGGGCATTGGCGTGGATGTGCTGACGATCCAGGACATCAGCGACGAGGAAGGCTATCTTGACGCGCTGGGTAAGAAGCGCACCGCGGAAGTGAAGCGCGACGGAACCATCGGCGAGGCTGAGGCCACGCGCGACGCGAAAATCAAATCCGCGCAGGCAATGCAGGAAGGCGAGAAAGCGAAGTTCGACGCTGATGCCAATATCTCCGCGGCGCAACGCGACTTCGCGGTGAAGCAGGCGCAATACCAGGCCGAAATTGAGATGGAGAAAGCCAAGTCCGCACAGGCCGGACCGCTTTCGGAAGCCAAGGCGAGGCAGGCGGTGGTCGCGGAAGAAGTGCGTGTGGAGCGAACCCGCACGCAGGAACAGATCGCCGTGCAGGAACAGGAAGTGCTGCGCAAGCAGAAAGATCTCGAGGCCACGGTGATCAAGCCGGCGGAGGCGGAACGTCAGGCGGCCATTGTGCGCGCGGAAGCCAAGAAGCAAGCGGCAATCCTCGAGGCGGAAGGGCAGAAGTCCGCGCAGATCGCGCTGGCCGAAGCCCAGCAGGAGAAGTTGAAGCAGGAAGGCATGGGCCGCGCGGCGGCAGTGGAAGCGGAAGGCCGCGCCGAGGCAGCGAAGATCGAAGCCATGGGTCTGGCGCAGGCCCGCGCCATCGAGGCCCAAGGCGTGGCAGAAGCGCAGGCCATCCTGAAGAAGGCGGAAGCGTGGCGGCAGTTCAACGACGCGGCGAAATTGCAGACGTTGCTCGAGAAGCTGCCCAGCGTTCTGCAAGCCGCGGCGGGGATTTTCGGCGCCGTGGCTGCTCCCCTCGGGAATATTGATAAGGTTGTGGTCATCGAGCAAGGCGACGGCGCGACGGGTGACGGCACGGGCGGCATCGGGCGCATCGCGCGCGTCGGGCCGGCGCTGGTGTTCAGCTTGCTCCAGCAACTCCAGGCGATGGGGTTGGATATTCCCACGGTGCTTTCGCAACTCGGCGTAAATGGCGAAAAGCTGGCCGCGGCGGTGAAGCCCGCGGCGCCGCGTGCGGAGGCTGGCGAAGAGAAGAAACAGTAGAAGTGGGTCCGGGGTCCGAAGGCCGGGATGGGCGGCTGGGTGGTTCTCCAGGGTGGCTTCGACTGCCACACCTTGGCCGCGTGGGATCGCGGGCAGAGGGGCAACGCATGCCGAGCGTTCAACTCTCGTCGTCGCTGCAGCGCGCCGACGCTGAAGTGTTGGCCATTCATTGCAGCGATCATCGATTTCAAGCCGCGTTTTACGAATTTCTAAACCTCAAGCTGGACCTTAATGAGAACTACGACCTGCTGGTATTGCCCGGCGGGCCGCAATGCCTGACGCTGGTTGAATACCTGCCCAAGTTCTCCTGGGCGGGTTGGAAGTGGCTTCGGTATCAGGTGGAGGCGCACGACCTGAAGCGGCTGATCCTGATCCAACACCAGGACTGCGGTTGGTACAAGGAACTGCCCTTTCACCTGCATGCTTCCTCCGAGCCGCGCCTGCGCCAGGAAGAAGACCTGCGGCGCGCGCGGGCGGCGCTCGCCAAGGAGCGCCCTGACTTGAGGGTCGAGTTCTACTACGCGGGCTGGGATGCGAGCGAGCGCATTACCATCGACGAGGTCTCCGGTTGATGCCCACTTACACCCAGATTGCCTGGCAAGGCGCCATGGCCATGCTGATGGGCTTGCTGATCGGCCTCGAGCGACAGCACGCGCAGCGCGGCGACGAGGCGCTGTTCGCGGGCGTCCGCACCTTCCCCATCATTGTTCTGAGCGGATACCTCTCCGGCCTGCTGACGCGGGCGGGATTTACCTGGGTGCTACCCGTGGCGCTGGCGGGAACATGCGCGATTGGGGTCGCGGGGTATGTGGCGAAGGCGGGCGGGCCGCACAAAGGCGCCACCTCGGAGTTCGTCGTGGTTCTCGCCTTCATTTTTGGTGCGCTCACTGCGCTGGGCTTCCTGATTCCAGCCGCCACCTTCGCCGTCGTCACCACCTTGCTCCTTTCCATCAAAGCGCCCCTGCATCACCTCGCCGAGAGACTCCGCGAAGATGAGCTCTATGCCATCCTCAAGTTTGGGATTGTCAGTGTGATCGTGCTGCCACTGCTTCCCAACCGTCCTTACGGGCCGTTCCAGGTTTTGAACCCGCGTTTGATCTGGTGGATGGTCGTATTGATTTCCGCCGTCAGCATGATCGGTTACGTGCTGATGCGTTTGTTCGGAGCGCGGCAGGGTGTGGCCGTGACCGGCGTGCTGGGGGGGATCGCCTCGAGCACCGCGGTCACATTCGGCCTGGCGCAGGAGGCGCGCGAGGCGGCTGATCCGCTGGCCAGGTACTTCGCACTGGGGATCGTGATCGCCTCCACGATCATGTTCTTTCGCATTCTGCTGCTGGCTTTCGTCATTGAACCTGGTCTGGCACACGCCCTGATACTCCCCATGGCGCTGCCTGTGGTGATCGGGGCGGGCGTGGCACTCTTCCTCTGGAAGCAGAAGGGCGCTGAGCAAGAAGCTCTGCTGCAGGTGAAGAATCCCATGGAGCTGGGCAGCGCCATCAAGCTCGGATTGTTCTTTGCCGCCGTCCTGTTCATCTCTCGCGCGGCCTTTCATTACTTCGGTTCTACCGGGGTCTATGCGGCGGGAGCGCTGTCGGGCCTGGCGGATGTCGACGCCTTCACGATTTCTGCGGCCAGGATGGCGCAGCAGGGCGTGGTGGCCCAGGGTACAGCAGGCTCTGCGATTCTGCTCGCGGGGGCCATGAATACGCTGGTGAAAGGCGGGATGGCTGCCTTCCTGGGCGGTCGCGCCTTGCGCCGCGTCACCCTGCCGATTTTCGCGGCGCTGGCTCTGGCCGCGATCGTGGCGAGTATCGCGGCGGCCTATTCCTGATCTGGCCGCCCCTTCTTGGAGGTGAAACTTGGTAAGCAACAGGATGGCTCTCATGCGCACCTTCTTCGTGATACTCCTCTTCGTGCAGCTCAGCGTGCCGGCGCATGCTGCTCAGGGGTTGGATGTCTATTGCATCGACGTGGAAGGCGGGCAAGCCACACTCTTCGTCACTCCTGCCGGCAAAGCGATGCTGGTGGATACGGGCTGGGCGGGCTTCAACGGCCGCGACGCCGACCGCATCGCTACCGTCGCCAAGGCGGCGGGTGTTACACGCCTTGATTACCTGCTGGTCACGCACTACCACCTGGATCATGTGGGGGGCGTGCCCCAACTGGCCGAGCGCCTGCCGGTTGGCACGTATGTCGACCACGGGCGCAGCGTCGAGACGGATCCGGAAGCTGCCGAGCTTTTCCACGCTTACCTCCGGGTAAGGGATCGGGCCTCCCACCTGATTGTGAGGGCGGGGGACCGAATTCCCGTCGAGGGAATGGAGGTGCGAGTCGTGGCCTCAACCGGTCAAGGGATTACGCGGCCACTCACAGGAGCGGGTGACCCGAACCCTCTCTGTGCGAGTACCAAATCTCGTGAGGTGGATCCTTCTGAAAACGCGCAGTCGATTGGCATCCTGATTGAATTTGGCAAGTTTCGCATGATTGACCTGGGCGATCTGACCTGGAACAAGGAATTGCAGTTGGTTTGCCCCAGCAACCTGCTCGGAAGGGTGGACGTTTACCTGGCTACACACCACGGGTTGGATGAGTCGAACTCGCCCGCCATTGTGCATGCACTCAGGCCGCGGGTGGCCGTTATCAACAACGGCTCGAACAAAGGCGGCTCGCCGGAAGCCTTACAGACGATTCGCACCTCTCCCAGCCTGGAGGACATCTGGCAGTTGCACTACGCCCAGGACGCAGGCAAAGAAAACAACGCGCCAGAACCTTTCATTGTGAACGTGGACCAGGAAAGCAGCGTGAGCTGGATCAAGCTCGAGGCCCAGGCCGATGGGCAGTTCACTGTGACCAATAGCCGCAACGGGAAAACCAAGACCTACTTACCACGACCGTAACCTGGCGCCGCCACAACCGGCAAAGGCAATTCAAAAGGCGAGGGCAAACCTCAACCCGCATGCGTCAGCTCAACCCCACCCGGAAAAACTGATGCGGATTCCCAGGCGCATTGTGGCAGGAGGGAGCGGCGAGGTTGCAGGTGTCTGGCCAGAAGGCCAAAACGAGGGTTGAAGTACATTTCTGACCCTCCCCCGCGCGTCCGAGGGAGTTCTCCTTCACCCACCCACCACGGCAGGCTCACTCTCCGCGGGTCTTTCCTTCCTTGGGGTAACTTATTAGGACACTGGAGCTTAAGTCCGGAGTTAATAGATGGTCACTGACTATTGACAACCGAGGGGGGTGGACCTATACTTCCCGACGGCCTATTTTGTCTGGGTAAATTGGTGGACCGCTCTAACTGCGTCGGTTCCTTTCCACGGCATCCGAGCAGCTTACCGCTCGTGTTTGAGTAAGCCAGTGCCCGCGAACACACAGGGTGTCACTTATCTTCACGCCAGCTGCGCACAACCGCGGTATGACAGCACAAAGCCGACAAGGGCAAGTTCATTATTCTCTTGCCAGGTGTGTGGGGCGGTGCTTTTCGAGGGAACGGCGGGAAGTAGCGGCAAGGTGAAAGGACGCCCGGGTTCGTCCGGGAGGTGAACGCGGTGGTCTTGCGGGTTGCCGGGAACCGGGGCGGGGAAGAGGTACGGCCTATGGTCAAGGAAGTGGTGGAGTATCGAAAACTCCGGACCGCCCTGAGGTTGGGCGGGTGGGGGCTGGCGGTTTGTCTAGGCGCCAGGTGGACCTCCGTGCAGGCGCAAGAAGCACCCGTCGCGGCCGCAGTGGAGTCGGTCAACACGGCGAAAGACAGCGCCGTCCTCGCGAAGCCGTTTGGGGCGCCCGGGCACGAGGCGGTGGATTACACGGTGAGTCCGGAAGACCTCGTGGACGTCTTTGTCATGGATGTGCCGGAAGTTACGCGGACCTACCGAATCAGTTCCAATGGATTTCTGACTTTGCCCTTACTCCCGGAGCCCATTGCCGCGGCAGGGCTGCCCCTGAACCAGTTGTCGCGCCTGATTGCCGCCAAATTCCGCGAAGCCGGCATGCTCAACAACGCGCAGGTGACGGTTTCGCTGCGGGAGACAAGGTTGCATTCGGTGATCATCTCCGGGTCGGTGCGGCGCCCGCAAGCGTACCCAGTTTACGGCCCCACCAAGCTTCTTGACCTCCTGACCCAGGCGGGCGGGCTTGCCGACGATGCCGGCAATGAGGCGATCATCACGCGGGGCCAGACGGGGCTGCAATCGGCAGGGGAGGAAGGCA
>PMYF01000953.1:6258-6525 GCA_003171295.1 Acidobacteriota bacterium
TGCGAGATCCCCGCGAGCAAGTTACGGTGCTCAAGGCCCTGGCGATGGCGGGAGATACAACCTCCGCTGCCAAGAAGAAGCACATTACCGTTCTGCGCAAGGATCCGGCGGCTCCGGAGGGAAAGCGTCAGGAGATTGCCGTGAATCTCAAAGCCATGCTGACTGGCAAGACGGCCGACTTGAAGCTGCAGTCCGACGATATCCTCTATGTGCCGGAAAGTAGCGGACTCAAGGCCATGCGTCAGGCCCTGGGAACGGGCATTGGGG
>PMYF01000953.1:6563-9730 GCA_003171295.1 Acidobacteriota bacterium
TCCACTTCACCTTAAGCACCTTCTGGCACGTGGTGGTGAAGCGGGCGTGGATGATCGCGGCCGTCACCTTGATTGTGTCGGTGCTGACCGCCATCTACACCTACCGGATGAATCCCATCTACCGGGCCGTAGCGACCGTGGAAGTGGAAAGCGACTCCCCCCAGTTGCAGTCCATCAACGATCTTTATCACCAAGCCTCCAATGATGACTATCTCTTCCTCGCCACCCAGACGCAGGTCATGCAGAGTGATAATCTGGCCTGGACAACCATGGAGCAATTGGGGCTCGACAGCCGGCAAGAATCGTCGGCCCCCCGGAGCGCCCCGGGGCAATCCGCCGCGCAGATGGCGGCGGCCCAGAAGGCCGTCCGTATTGAGAGTTTCAAATCAGGACTCAAGGTGGAGCCGCTCAAGGAGAGCCGCATTCTGGAGGTAAGCTACGAGAGCAGCAATCCCGAACTCGCCGCGCGCATCATCAACGCGCTGGTCAACAATTACATCGAGTTCAATTTCCGATCCCATTATGACTTCACCCGCCAGGCGTCCACCTGGATGGAGCAGCAACTAGACGACTTGCGGAAGAAGGTTGAAAAATCCCAGCAGGCTTTGGTTGATTACGAGCGCCAGAACCTCATTATCAACGTGGGGGACAAAGGGACCATCACGGATCAAAGGCTCCAGGACTTGAGCCGTGACTATACCACGGCCCAGAGTGACCGGGTGCAGAAGGAATCTATTTACGAACTCGTCAAATCCAATGAAGGGCAGATCGGGTCCATTGTCCAGAACGCGATGCTGGAGCGCCTGGAAGAGAAGTACAACGACCTGAAGGCCACCTATTCTGATGCGCAAACCCAGTACGGGCCGAACTTCCCCAAGGTCGTTCGTCTGCACGACCAGCTTAATGAGATGCAAGGCCAGATGGAAAGGGAGCGGAAGCAAGCGATTCAAAAGGTGCGCAATGATTACCTGGCGGCGGTCGGCCGGGAGAACCTTCTGGCTACGGCCATGGCGAAACAGAAGGTCGAGGTCAGCCAGCAGAATCAGCGCATGATTGAACACAATATCCTTAAGCGTGAATTCGAGACGAACCAGCAGCTTTATGAGAACCTCCTGCAGCGCTTGAAAGATGCCACCATTTCTGCGGGCTTGCACGCCACGAACATCCACGTGATTGATCAGGCGTCCCCGCCCACAACTCCCGTCCGCCCGAACAAGCCGCGCAATATTCTGGCGGGCCTGTTGGTGGGTTTGATTCTTGGGGTGACGATGGCCTTTGTGCACGAAGCTCTGGACAGCTCCGTGCGCTCCACGGATGAAGCGGAAAGGCTTACCAATGCTCCGGCGTTGGCCGTCATTCCTGTCGACCGGGATGCTTACCGGCGAAAGCAATTACCTGCCCAGGGCACCGCAACCCCGGCCGGGCCTTCCGGGTTGGGACTGGCGGTGCTGAAGAGGCCCTCTTCGCCCCTGGCGGAATCGTTCCGGAGCCTGCGCACTTCCGTCATGCTCTCGACCGCTCCTCGCCCGCCTCAAACCCTGCTCGTGACCAGTCCGCAGGTAGGCGAGGGGAAGACCTCCACGGCAACGAACCTGGCAATATCCTTCGCCCAACGGGGAGGTCCCATTCTGATCGTGGATGCGGATCTGCGACGGCCTTCGGTCGCGAAAACTCTGGGGGTCTCCAACGAAAAGGGGCTCAGCAGCTTCCTGACGGGTGCGCACACCCTGGATGAAGTTCTGATTCAATATGAAGGCGTTCCGAATCTCTGGGTCCTTCCGGCCGGCCCGCGCCCTCCGGACCCGGCGGAACTTCTCTCCTCCCAGATGATGACGGCGACTCTGGAGGGGCTACTGAAGCGTTTCACCCAGATTGTCATTGATTCTCCACCGGTTCTGCTGGTAACCGATGGGGTGGTGCTTTCGAATCTGGTGGACGGAGTCATTCTAGTGGTGGCCAGCGGAGTGACGGCGCGCGGCGCGCTGGCCCGGGCGCGGCGGGTTCTCGACAACGCGGGAGCCAGGGTTCTAGGCATCGTGCTCAACAAGGTTGACATGCGTTTCGATACTTATTATGGGTCCTATTACGGATCTTATTATGGCCCCTATTCCGAGTCCTATTATGATGAGATGACGGTGTCGAACCCCGCCCACTCGTCCACAGGTGGCCGCTCCAGGTCCAAGGATTCGCCCCGCAGAGCATGAGCGGTCTTTGCCAGGAGGGCGCCGGGCGGGATGGACAGGCCGCCTGAGGGGGAGCGCCGCGGGGGCCTCACCTGGTTCGCCCATCGTTTGCTTCAGGATCATTCTCGCCATGAGTGAAATCCCGAGCCCTGACCTTTCCGGCGGGAGGCCTGCCCTCCCACGCCGATCCCGGATCGTTCTGGAATGGTCGCTCCGCCCGCGCTGGCGGGCGATCGTTTTTGTAACCTTGCTGCTGGCCTCCGGCATTCCGTTGATCTATGAAACCGTGCGCATCGCGCTGGCCAGTGCCCCCGAGAATTCACTTTCCATTCCGGCCGTCCAAGCCGGACTCACCCATGACCCGGCAAACCCTGTTTTATTGCATCAACTCGGGTTGCTTTACTCCTCCTCCCCCACCGAATTGGATCTGACGGAGGCGTTGAAGGACCTGCGGCAGGCGGTTGCCCTGAACCCTATGCATTGGGACTATTGGGCCGACCTCGCCGCGACTTGTGATACCGTGGGAGACACCGCCTGCTCTGACGAGGCCTTCGAACGGGCGCGCTCCCTCAATCCCCGGAAACCCCGTTTGGTGTGGATCGTTGGCAATCATTACTTCTTGACCAACCGAGTGGAAAAGGGTTTCCCCTATTTCCGCAAACTCCTGGAGGTGCGGCCGGGGTATCTGGGCCCCACATTCCGCTTATGCTTGCGGGCCACGGGGGATCCCCAGCAGGTCTATAGCGAAGTTGTGCCGCAGGGCAAGGATCCCACTCTGAGGTTTGCTTTCCTCACTTTTTTGAGCGCGACGGGAGATCTTGACGGTACGATGCGGATCTGGCAGCAGATGATTGCCGGACCGGCGCGGCCCGTGGACTTGCCCTCCGTGAAAGTCTTCCTGGACTTTCTCCTTGACCACAATCGGATTGCCAGCGCCCGCACGGTCTGGGACGACCTCGCACGGATGGGCCTGGTGGCCAAGGA
>PMYF01000120.1 GCA_003171295.1 Acidobacteriota bacterium
TTCAGGCTATCACTGAGTTCGAACTGCCCAGCGGAGTCAATGTCCCTTTCGTTGAGATGGCCCCTCGTCGGTCGACACTCGACATTCGACACCTTCGACACCTTCTTCGGCCCGGAAAAAACCGAGCAACCCGAGCACATGGCCTCGCTCCGCAACCGCCGCCGCTATTTCTCCGAGTGGGCCGCCTTCAAGAGATGGAGCCGCCGAATGATCAAATGCATTGCAAGCGCCGCCCGTACACTCTAAAACAGAGGCGACAGGTACGGCCGGAGGACACCGCCCTGCAAAAGAAGAATAACGCGATGCGCGAATCTCCTGCTCAGGCGAGACAACAGGGTGATCAGCCGCCCTCCAAGGGCGGAGTCGACCACCGCCCGCGGCATATTTTCCGTTTCAAAAGTTGTCCAAACGCTATATGTTGTGCTACATCGTGAAACACACCGCAAAATATAGGGGTCCCACGGCCCGCCTATACGCTGGCTAGCCATGAGCACACTGGAAATCCAGAAGCCTGCCGCCGCCCAGACTTTCCGCTTCTCCGGGCACGAAACCTTTCCATGCCGGTACACCTGGCTGCCGAAGGCCGTGCGTAATCTGCGTGAGAACCCTGCTCTCTTTGCCAACGAAGACGAGGCAATGGTTCGGCTAGGCGTCGGCAAAAACATGGTTCGCGCCATACGCTTCTGGGCCGACGCCTCCGAAGTCACCATGCCATCGCTAAAGCAAGGTGTGTTTGTTTCAGAATTTGGCAACGCCGTCTTCGGTCCCGCCGGCCACGACGAGTTTCTGGAGGACATTAAAACCCTGTGGCTCATCCACTGGAAGCTCTCCACCTCAGTCACCGAACCGCTTTTCGCCTGGCATTACCTTCTCAACTTCTGGCACCGTCCTGAATTCACCCGCAGCGAGGCGCTTGCCGCCTTCACCCAGGAAGCCCAGCGGCTCGGCAAGAAGTTGTCTGCGGTCACCTTGGAACATCACTTCACTACCTTCCTCCACACCTACGTTCCGACCCGGAGCAGAAAAGGAGAAGTGCTGGAGGACAACCTCGATTGCCCACTCGTCGAACTGGACCTCCTTCAAAACGTCGGCGAACGCCCGACAGCAGAGTCCAACCGCCACGAACCAATTTACGCGTTCCGCGTGGAGGACAAGCTGGAAATTTCTCCGGACCTCTTTGCCTACTGTCTCGACGACTTTTGGAACAAACGCCATTCGCAGGAGAAGACGCTTAGTTTCCGCGACATAGCTGTCGCGGAAGGCAGCCCCGGCCAGGTTTTCAAACTCCCCGAACACGCCATTCGGGAGCGGCTCGAGCCCATCGAGAAGGATTCTGCCGGCAAGTTCCTGTACCAGGAGTCTGCAGCATTTCAACAGGTCATACGCGTGGAGCGCTGCTCCCCACTCCAATTGCTGAAAAAGGTTTACCGCAACACCTAGGTTATGGCCGGTTCCAAAATCGCAGACCTCTTCAATATCCAGCGCCGGTTTCTTCGCTCCGCACACCTGGAGCGGGACTTCCGAGATCCCTCCGCCCTGGATGGCTACGTCGTTACCACGCAAATCCAGCAGCACCTGGACAGAATCGCAACCGGGCTGGACAAGAAGTCTGGACAGCGCGCCTGGCGCATCACCGGAGACTATGGCTCTGGCAAATCAAGCTTCGCGCTTCTTCTCGCACATCTCCTCGCCGGCAGAGACTCAGATCTTCCCTCGCAGTTGAGGAAGTCTATCGACCTGACGAAAGTCAGAGAGAATCGCACCCGCCTCCTTCCGGTCCTCATCACCGGCTCTCGCGAGTCGCTCGCCGTAGCCATAACGCGCTCCCTCCTTAAGGCCCTGGAAGATGCCTTCGATGCTCGCACGAAACTGACTGTCATTGAAGATCTCAGAAACGTACTGGCCGGACCCAAGCCACACGTGGCCGACGACGCGGCTCTCGGATTCATCTTGGAGGCCAACTCTGAGCTGATTGCCAAGGACAAAGCCGACGGCCTGCTCATCATCCTCGACGAGCTCGGCAAGTTTCTCGAGTTCGCCGCACTCCACCCTGAGCGCCAGGACATCTTCCTGCTCCAACAGCTAGCGGAACACCGAACGGCCGCATGGCGCTACACTGGGAGTACCGGGCAGGCGCCGACTTTATCATGCCGGCGGTGCCAAGAATCTGGGAATGGCTCGCAGGCGTAGCAGATCGGGGGGAGGGGGCGAAATACGACTCCGTTGACGACTTCCTCGATGACCTGACGGAGCAGATCCAACTCATCTCGGATGCAGGAGAGGATGCGGCAGAGCACATAGAGCGCCTGCCCGAATTGACAATCCCAGAGGCCTTCGACCACGAAGATGATTCCATCTACAATGACCAAAATGAACCGACCGAACCGCCCGAGCCAAAAGAATCGAGCTGAACTCGACCCCCTCCAGAGCCAAGAGCTCCCAGATTGAGAGGACGTAACCGAAAATCTCCCCTCGGCAAATGGCCTCAACCAAAACCCGTGCCCACGAGCCTGCCGCTACCTGCCCCACTATTGTCAGCCCCCCGATTCTCCACGTTTAGCACCCGATTCCCCTCTCTTCCGGTTGAGGTTCTCGTTCAACCCATGCCTTTCAAGGAGCACCGATAACTCCTTTTTTGTCGGCCCCAAACCCAGTCCCTCAGTCAGCCCAAGCTTTCGCAGCTTCGCGC
>PMYF01000002.1 GCA_003171295.1 Acidobacteriota bacterium
TATCTCTTCTCGCCCACCATGCTGATGAACATCGGTTATGCGTACTCCAGCAACGCGATTTACACCACCCCCATCGGCGCTTTCACCACCGCCATCTCCAAAGACGTCAATCCCACCCTGCCCTACCAGAACGTGCTCGGCGTGATCCCCACCCTCTCGTTTACAGGGAGCAACGCGCTTACCGGTCTGGGCAGTACGGGCATCTATCATGACGTCGACCAAAACCACAACGTCTTTGGCGATCTCACCAAGACGCTGGGCCGCCACACGCTCATCGTGGGCGCCAGCTACAACCACTTTGAGAAGGCAGAGAACTCTACCGGAGGCAACCAGGGAGGCTTCACCTTTGGCGGCACCAACACGGGTATCTCTCCTGTCGTTGCCGGGCTGAATACGGCAACCCAAACGGACATTGCTTTTGCCAACTTCCTGATCGGCGACGCCAATGCCGGATTCAGCCAGGCTTCGAACGCCATTACGGCTGACATCCTGCAAATCAGCCTGGAGGCATTCGTTCAGGACAACATCAAGGTTTCGCCTCGCCTGACGCTGAATCTGGGCGTGCGCTACGGCTACTATGCCCAGCCCACCGACGGCGGCAGCCGCCTGAGCAACTTCGCCCCGGCAACCTACGTTGCCGCCAATGCGCCGACCATTGGCAGCACCGGATTGATCTGTTTCTATTCGGCCACATTGTGCCCCAACACCAATGGATACTTGACCACCAACCTGCACGGCAACCCCAATGCCGACTACCAGGGCATCAACTACATGAACGGCCTGATCTTCCAATCCAGCGCGGGTATCACAGGCCATCCCTCTCCGTACGGCAACAAGGTCGCCCAGGCGGACAAATACAACTTCGCGCCGCGTTTTGGCTTCAGCTATGATCTCTTCGGCAACGGCAAGACTGCGTTGCGCGGCGGCTATGGCTGGGCCTATAACGTGTCGGAAGTGAGCTTCTATGAGACGGCGGTCTATAGCAATCCGCCCGCTGTGACAAACTACTCGCTCTCGACCGCGGTGCTGGACGACCCCGCGGGTACTTCGGCAACAATTGCGGCTTCGACGACACCGGGCGGCATTGAAGCCACCCCGCTCAACTACAGCACGCCGTATACCCAGCAGTACTCCCTGGATATCCAGCAACAGTTGTCGCCGACATTTATGATCGACATCGGCTACTTCGGCTCGCACGGCAACCATTTGATCGGCAAAGAGAACATTGATGAGCCTGTGCCTAACTCGTATATCGGCAAGATCTCGCCGACCGATGTTGCCTCCACTTGTAAGTATGCCGATTCCTTAGTGACTAGTGCCACCCCTCCGGCGTACATCAGCACAACCTGCGATCGCGGGCTCAACCAGGTCAGGCCGTACCTGGGCTACGTCTTCATCGATTCGGTCCAGCCGATCTTCAGTTCCAACTACAACGGCTTGCAGGTCAAGGCCACCAAGAAGTTCAAGGGCAAGAGTATGATCGACGCGAACTATACCTGGTCGCGCGATCTGACCAATGCCGTGGCCGACTACTCGGGTGGTCCGCAGAACACCTACAACATCAACGGCGATTATGGCCGCGCATCCGACGACCGGAACCATGTTCTGGCAGTGGATGGCGTCTATGAGCTGCCCTGGATGATTGACCAGCGCGGTGTCGCCGGCCACATCGTTGGCGGTTGGGAGGTCTCCGGCATTCTGGCCATGAACTCTGGCCTGCCGCTGACCATCACGGAGAGCCTGGGCAGCTTGGTCTACTACGGCCCCACGGGCACCATCAACCCTATCAATAACCAGCCAAACGGCAACGAAGCCAATGATTCCGCGGGAATTGGCGTCGCTGGCAACACATCCACCGGCTTCCGGCCCAACCAGATCGGCAATCCCCGGAATGGTCAGGGATCGCAGATCCGCACCGCAAGTCAGTGGTTCTATCGCGGCGCGTTCGCGGCTCCGCTGCCCGCTGGCCTCAATCCGGGTGGACTCGGCCAGGTAGGTAATGAGCATCGCGGCGTGGTCAGCGCGCCGGGCTTCACCCGCTTTGATCTCGGCCTGTTCCGGAACTTCAAGATTCGCGAAGGCCTGAACTTCCAGCTTCGCGGAGAGGCCTTCAACTTGTTCAACCACACCAACCTGGGCTCGCCCGGAGTTGCTTCAACAACGTCAAGCACCTTCGGAAAAATCACCACCGCCCGCGACAACCGCATCCTGCAGGTCGCCGGCAAGATCACCTTCTAACTCTGTCGTATATCCAACCAGAGCGGCGCCGGCTTCGGCTGGCGCCGTTCTGCTATCAAGGACATTCGAATCACAGCTTGTATCATAAATTTGCAGCGCATCTCCGCGCATGGTGTGGTGGAATCAATGATCCGTCTATCTTGTTCACTTGATCGCCTGATGATTTTCGCCGTTAATCCTTGTGTTGCCGCCTGCTTTGGGCTTGGTGTCTTCCTCGCGCCACAAACAGCTTTGCTTGCGCAGGAAGCTTCGCGTGCTACGTC
>PMYF01000622.1 GCA_003171295.1 Acidobacteriota bacterium
GGCCGCACTGTGCTCATCACAGTCGCCAAGGTGGACGACAAAACACTTCGTGTAAACGTAATCCCCCATGGAAAGGCCGACGACAACCCGGCTCTCAGTACACCGCTCACTTATACCGGCCCGCCCGAGGAACTCGATGCTGAACTCGGGAAGCATTTGGCCGGCTATGTCCAAACCCACCAGCAAACCGCCAGCACTCTGGCCGAAGCCAAGGCCACAATGGAGACTGCCGCCAAGGCAGCGCAGGATGAAGCGAAGCGCAAAGCCGATGAGCGCAAGAAGGCAACCGTGAAGTCGTCCACGACTACCGCGGTTGAACCTGCCCCAACGCCTTCCACCGCTTCCCCATCTCCAGGTGACGCCGTGCCCTTTTCAGCATCGTCGGGAACACTCGGGCTGTTCCCACCTACCACGACCGAATCCGCTCCAACTCAATCGAAGGGAGGTCTCGCACTCTAATGGAGAGCCACGTACTTTCTCGAATCTTCGAATTCAATGGTGTGAGGCTCCCGGACCCGAACCCCAAGCTTTCGGTGGAGGACGTCCGAACCCTGTACGCCCACCAGTATCCCGACATCGCTACGGCTGCAATCACTGGGCCGGAGGCGATAGGTGACAAGCTGCGGTACCAATTTACTCGTGCGATTGGTTCGAAGGGGTGACCCGATGAGCCGAAATCCCAAAGGCAAGGAGGTGACGAAGCGTGCGGTCCTGGCGGAACTTGAAAGGCTTCGCCAGGGCCGCCACGCCCGTTACCAGACACTTGTAGGGAGGTTTGCGAGATGCCCCGAATTATTGAGCGCTGCCGTTCTCTTCGCTGCCGCGGTCAACGCGAGCGCCCGCACTAACAATCGCACACCCGTCGATGCCCCACCCGGCTGGCTTCCTCCGGTCAGTTGATGGCTCAGGGAAGTGGATTGGTGCTGCCGCGACTTGGCACAGTCCCGGTAATGCATCGGTTGGTTGCGGATGACCGCTTGGCGGTGATACTGGCCAAGGCTCTCCTGGAGGTGGACATTGTCATCCCCGGAGATTGGAAAAGGGCCGAACACGACCCAACATCCTTTATCAGGCTCACGCTTGAACGATGGATTCGCACGCATGGCGGCCCAGCCATCCGTCACCGGTTCCTGCTTTCCGCCGTGATTAGCAACAGCCCCTCTGATTGGGCAGAGCGTGATGAAACCAGGCCCAACCAATTATTCCTCATTGTCGAGCCTTCCGAGGCAACGTGTGGCTGCGCGACCTTTGGACCAACGCTTCAGTTACTGGAGAACGTCCATCCGCAACTCCCAGCGACATTCTTCCACGTCTTTGTCGGAGCGCTCAATTGCTGGCTCCGCGTTTACGATTATCGGGATGCCGAAGAACGGGCAGAGACGCTGCGGGAATGGGCCGCACAGGAACCCGATGCTGACCAGTACGAACTTCCCGACGTGGCCGGCTCCATTCCACCATGCATGCGGCAGGCCGTGCTGGAGAACAGTGAGCTTGCACAGCTCAAGGACAGAATCAACGACTTAACCGCCAAAAAGCTGGTGGATGCCGTATTCGCCCTCGATGGCGTCTCTCGTGGCGTACAGCGGCCCGAGCTGGACGATGGCGTTGGCGAACAGCTCTCGGATTGCAATCCGCCGCTGCCCTGCTTGCTGGCGGTGTTTGCTGACGGCGACGCCATCGCGGGCTGCTTTGATGAAGAGGCTCAGGGAATGATGGAAGTTGAGCCGGAGCCTAATATCATCATCCCCTTTGATCCCACGGATACGGCGAGCGTTCAGCGTACATTCCACATGTTCGGGGTGGCCTGCCAGGCCATTGCCGCGGCTAGCCGCTTGATCGACCTGATGCCAGGCAACGACCAATGGATCATTTCAAGGTGATACCCATGAAAGCTTACGTCAATATCGGAGCCAGCCACGAATTCAGGCTCAGCGAAGCGGTGCTCGTTTACCGGGGTGGAGGCGATGGCGCCTTCGCGAGCCTGCACCAAGTCAAGCAGGGTGAGAATGGAATTCCTTATCTCATGCCTGGTGAAGCACTGACCACGGCCTTCCTCCATACTCTCGCCGAGGGCCTTGGAGCCCAGGTCAAACCGGAAATCCTTCCCGATAACGTCCTGGCACGCACTCCAGACATGCTGATTTGGTGGTCACGGCCGCAACGGCGGGTCATGTTCTTCGGAGGGGTTGATGAAGAAGCGCGGAAGCTTAACGGTCTCGTCTTCCCGCATCCGGCGCTGATCTTCAAAGTTGCCGGCAGGGACCTCTTTGTGCGAGCTGCCGCAACGTGTTCACGGCCAGGCCCTGAAACGCCTATGAAGAGCGCTCCTTATTGGAACACGGACATTCGAGTCTGCCCCGGCAGTATGCGCGTGCCGGAAACTTCTGACGTCGCGTCGATACCGCAATGGGAAGACGGATTCTTTCAATCCGAATTCACTCATACCGCAGGCGCGGTGCGGCTTACCAGCCACCCTGAAGGCTTCATTGGGTTGTGGAGAAGTCTTGTGGGCAGGGAGAGGTTTCCCGTCCAGTACCTGGCCGATGCCGGCGAAACGCTACAAGAATTCGTCGCTCGTGGAAACGAACGTTGAGGAGTTGGTCATGGAGACACACCGTATCCACCCGGAGTTGCTTGATCGGCAAGTGCGCGTGCTGGTGGTGGGTTGCGGGGGGACAGGAAGCGCGGTAGTTGGAGGATTGCCGTACCTGCACCAATCCCTTGCGGCCCATGGCCATCCCGGAGGATTGCACGTCACGGTTGTGGACAGCGATACGATCTCCCCCGCCAACTGCGTCCGCCAACCTTTCGCTCGGTCGGAGATCGGCCTCAACAAGGCGATAGTTTTGGTCAATCGTCTTAACCTCTTCTGGGGATTAAAGTGGGAAGCCGTCACGGCCCATCTGCGCACGGGAACCTTCATTTCTCGCAGTTATTCTGGCGATGACCTCCGTGCTCACATTGTGGTGGGATGCGTGGATACGCGGGCAGCAAGGGCAACGATTCGCGATGCGGTTGGGAAATGGAGCACGGTTTCTTACTGGCTCGACTTGGGCAACAATGCGGACAGCGGACAGTTCATCCTGGGTGAGCCCCTTAATGACCGCAACCGCAGGTCAAACCTGCGCCTGCGCTCGGCCGCTGAGCTCTATTCGGAAATTGTGGATCCCAGCCTCGATAATGACGGAGAACCAAGCTGTAGCGCTGTTGAATCTCTGGAGAGGCAGGAACCCTTCGTGAACCAAGTCCTCGCCCAGCACGCACTGGCCTTGATGGCGCGGCTGTTTCGCTACGGCGAGATTAGCTATCATGGCGGCTTCGTGAACCTGGCAACGGGCGCCACATCCGTGCTGAGGATCGACCCGCAGGGCTGGAGACGAACCCGGAGGCTGAGCAAACATAACCCGACGGTTCGTCGAGGACAGGAGGATAGGTCCAATGGCAGAGCCAACTAAGGACGAGTTGATGGCCCGATCGCCGAGTTCGAAAAGCAACTCGTGGGAACGAAGAACGGGAAGCTGGAGTTCAAGGTTTAGGCGTCACGCAACCGAGCGGGTTACTTCCCAGGTCGCCATGATCCGGGCACAATCGCTAAAGGCGAGATGCGCTGTTCTCGACAGTTATCTGAGACCATGCTACTCTGACCTATGTTCAGGCATGAAATGAGTTAACTAAGGAGGAACCTTTGGATATCCAGGCTATCGTGAAAGAGCTGAAACGAGAGCGCGACCGGCTGAACACAGCAATCGCAGCTCTAGAAGGAACAGACCTACCCCCTACTCGCCGGAAGTCATCCCCCGCTGCCAATGTTCCTGCCCCGCCACGCAAGAAGCGTAGCCGCCTCACGCCGGAGGGCAGAAAACGTNNGATGGGCCGAGAAAAGGAAGAAAACCTCTCGAGGCGGCAAATAAGCTTGCATCACGTTCACTCATCGTTCCAGCAATGGCGCTGATCTTTTCTGGAACAAGACACACCCTGCACAGGTGACCTCCACTTGCGGCGACACCGTGGCTGTCTGCTACAGCAAAAGCGCGGCCGCGCCACGCTTGCTGAGACAACGCTCGAGGGCACGGGGGATTAAGGCACACTACGCC
>PMYF01000327.1 GCA_003171295.1 Acidobacteriota bacterium
GCGATCCGCAGGCAGTTTTAGCCATTCGAATAGAGCGGCCAAGGTCAGATCTGCGGGAACCTCGCGAGATTCTCCGTTCAGATGGATGTTGATCACGGGGGACTCCCGGTCAAGCAGGTCCCGTCTGGTATTCAGGCGGTTTGATCTCACCGGCCCGGATGCGCGCAATCACCTGCCGATGCTGGTCTTCGAGCCGTCGTCTTACTTTCTCATCACAGTCATCGCTGGAAGCCAGNNTGAAATATGACGCCCTCGTGTTTGATGTCGGTGTTGAACCCCATCACCATGGCGCACTGCCCGCGACTGCCCAAGGCTCCTAGTATGAATTCGTTAAATGTTACTGACTCCCTTCCATACAGGCAAGAAAAAACTTGACACTCGCTGCAACCGCCTCGTATAGTTTTAAGTGTAGGGTATACACACCAAAGTAACTGTAAGTGACTGAAATGACTGGAGCTTACCTCCCCATCTTGTTGCATTTCGTGGTGGTCGTGGTGCTCGCCCTGGCCATCCTGGGTCTATCTTGGTGGGTTGGAGTGAAACGACCAACGCGGGAGAAACTCTCCCCCTACGAGTGCGGGATTGCTCCGGTCGGCGACGCGCGGGAACGCTTTTCAGTCAGCTTTTATCTCGTCGGGATGCTCTTCATCCTTTTTGACGTCGAGGCCGTGTTTCTGTATCCCTGGGCGATCGTTTTCAAAAGTCTAAAGTGGTTTGGCTTCTTCGAGATGCTCTTATACATCGCCATCTTACTGGCTGGGTACATCTACATTTGGAAGAAAGGCGCCTTGGACTGGACCCGCTAGCTTGCTGGTGACCGCCATGGCCAGTGAACTCTGCCACGGCAGGATCTGAACGGAGCAAGGCAATCCACTTGAACTTTTCGTGCTGAGGTGCGAATCCATGTCGCACGGCGATGCCATCGGCCGCGCACGGAGCAACTGAGCGACATGGCCAGCCCTCTGGACTAACCTCCATGGCCGCTGACTTAAAGGAAAATCTGGCTTTCCAGAAACTCCAGGAATTTGCCCCGGCGGCAATCGAAGACGCCCTGGCTTTCCGCGGCGAGGTAACGCTATACATTCGCTCCACGCATCTCCTTGAGGTTTGGGAGTTCCTCCGGGACCAGCCCAGCCTTAAGTTCAGTTTCCTCGCGGACGTCACCGCTTTGGACTTCTACCCCCAAGAACCGCGCTTCGAGGTTGTCTACCATCTCTTGTCGATGGAAACCGGCCAGCGCCTGCGCCTCAAGGTGCGGATCGCAGGCGACAATCCACGCCTCCAGAGCGCGGTTCCCGTTTGGCCCTCCGCCAACTCGTTTGAACGCGAGGTATTTGATCTGTTTGGAATTGCCTTTGAAGGTCATCCCTTCCTGCAGAGGATTCTGCTGCCTGAGGAATGGGAAGGCCACCCCCTGCGAAAAGACTACCCCACTGAGGGTTATCGATAATGCCGGTCACGCTGGAAAAAATCCCGGGCAAGGAAGAACGGGTCATTCTCAGCATGGGCCCGCAGCATCCCTCGACGCATGGGGTGCTGCGGTTGGTGCTCGATCTGGAAGGTGAAACGGTCGTGCGAGCCATTTTCGATATCGGCTATTTGCATACCGGCTTCGAGAAATCCTTCGAGAGCAAGACCTATTCCCAGGGGATCACGCTCACCGACCGCATGGATTACCTTGCGCCACTCTCCAACAACTTGGGGTTCTGTCTGGCGGCGGAGAAACTGCTCGAACTGGAGATCCCACCGCGGGCGCAGTGGATCCGCGTGCTGCTGACCGAACTCACCCGCATCCAAAGCCATTTGGTGTGGCTCGGCACGCACGCTATCGACCTTGGCGCCATGTCGGTCTTCCTTTATTGCTTCCGGGAGCGCGAGGATATCTTGCATATCTTCGAGGCCGTCTCCGGTCAGCGTATGATGACCAGCTATTTCCGCATCGGGGGCCTGGCTCTCGAACCTCCGTTGGGCTGGCTGAAGGCCATCGTAAAATTCGTCAAAATGTTTCCCGGGCGGATCGACGAATACGAAGCCCTGCTTACTCGGAACCCCATCTGGCTGCGCCGGACGCAGGGTATCGGGACCATTTCAGCGCAAGATGCCATCGCTTTCGGCCTATCGGGCGCCTCGCTGCGGGGCTCCGGACCGGACTGGGACCTCCGAAAGAGGCAACCCTATTCGAGCTACGAAAAGTTTGATTTCGAGGTTCCAACCCGCCGCGAAGGCGACGTGTACGCGCGTTACCTGGTGCGGATCGAGGAAATGCGCCAGTCGCTCCGCATTGTGCAGCAGGCCATCGACGGCTTGCCCGAAGGGCCGGTGAAAGCTAACGCGCCGCACATCGTCCTGCCGGACCGCGAGAGCATGAAGACCTCCATTGAGGCATTGATCTATCACTTCAAGATTGTGACCGAGGGCTTTCATCCCCCGGTCGGGGAAGTCTATCAAGCCATCGAATCGCCGCGTGGCGAACTGGGGTTTTACCTGGTCAGCGACGGATCGCCCAAGCCCTTCCGCTGCCACGTCCGCGCCCCCTCCTTCGCCAACCTGCAGGCGTTACCGAAATTGATCGAAGGGCGCATGATCGCCGACGTCGTGGCTTGCATCGGGACCATCGATATCGTGCTGGGAGAAGTGGATCGATAGATATGCGAGTTGCATTCAACTTTGGCATCAAGCCTGAGGCGGTCGCCGCTGGCTTGCTTGTGTTGTTGCCCACGATCCACTGCGCACAGAACGCCGTCGCGCCGGTTGCTCTTGCCCTACCTCCAGTCGAAACTGTCCAACTCAAGTTGGACCGGCGGATACCACCACCGAATCCAAGCAAATACAGGCACATACAGGATGCGCGGGATTGGGAGAATCCATTCCTTGTTATCGGCGCAGATGAATTTCAACTTACCTGTAAAGCTGCCGGCATAAAGCACAAGCGAATTCGGCCAAATGAATTAGCAAGCAAGTTGGTGTCCCTTCCGGCCTCCGCTTGGCCATACGGGAGAGTCGTTGCCGCCGCTGAAGCAGGTGTCCGAGGAATCAGTGACACTCCTCGTATCAAAGAGAATGTCAGAAAGGTTGCGAAGACTCTAGAATCCTTAGGAATAACAACAAATTGGTGGCCGAGTGCATAGATGATTTCCGAAATGCTCAGCAGGAAATTCGATCAGATTATAGCCCGCTACCCCTTGAAGCGCTCGGCGATGGTGCCGCTGCTTCTTTACGCGCAAGATGAAATCGGCCAGGTGAGCGACGAGGTCATCGCGGAGGTCGCGCGCCGGGTCGAGGTGCGGCCCATTGAGGTTGTGGAGGTTGTCTCGTATTACTCCATGCTGCACCGCCAGCCCGTGAGCAAGCACCAACTGCAAGTTTGCACGGGCATCTCCTGTATGTTGCGTGGGGCCGACGAGGTGTTCGAGCATTGCGCGAAGAAGTTGGGAGTTGGACACAAGCAGACCACTCCGGATGGATTGTTTTCACTGGAGCAAGTCGAGTGCCTGGGAGCCTGCTGCGGCGCGCCCGCGATGCAAGTGAATTACGACTATTACGAGAACCTGACGCTGGGTGAAATCGATCAACTCATCACTGAGCTGAAGAAGAAAGAGCCCCGGTCGAATATGTGAAAACGGCGGGAATGAAACCCCTCCTTCCAGGAGGCAGACCGCCTTGATTTGTTGACGATAAGTTCTCAACTGTAAGGTTTCAAGAGGCGCAATTCTCTTTTATGGCTGGCTACAAAAACCCGATGTCCGGCAGCCCGCTCGAGGCCAAAATCATCAGCAAGCGCTTCGGTCTGCCCAACTCCACGTCCGTTGACGTCTACCTGCAACATGACGGGTACCAGGCTTTGGAAAAAGCCCTGGCCATGAAACCTGAAGCCGTCATCAACGAAGTAAAGAACTCCGGCCTGCGTGGCCGCGGCGGCGCCGGCTTCAACACGGGCATGAAATGGAGTTTTGTCCCCAAGCAATCGGCGAAGCCCAAGTACGTGGTGTGCAACGCGGATGAGAGCGAGCCCGGAACCTGCAAAGACCGCCCCCTGATGGAGTATGACCCGCATCAGCTCATCGAGGGCATTATCATCGCGGGCTATTCCATCCAGGCCCATCAGGGTTTCATCTACATTCGGGGCGAGTACCGCTACCTCCTCGAGATTGTCGATCGGGCGCTGGCGGAAGCTTACGCGCGGGGCTATCTCGGCAAGAACCTGCGCGGCTCCGGGTTCGATTTCGAGCTTTCGACCCATACGGGGGCGGGCGCCTATGAATGCGGCGAAGAGACCGCCCTGCTGAATTCCCTGGAGGGCCTGCGAGGTTATCCCCGGGTCAAGCCGCCCTTCCCGGCGGTGGTGGGTCTTTACGGCGGGCCGACTGTGATCAACAATGTGGAGACGCTCGCGAATGTTCCCCACATCATCCTGAACGGGGCGGAGTGGTACGCTAAGCTGGGATCTCCGAAAAATGGCGGCACACGCCTTTTTTGCCTGAGCGGCCACATTGCTCGTCCGGGAGTCTACGAATTACCCATGGGCTTTCCTTTGCGCCGGATGATCGAGGAGGTCGGGGGCGGGGTGTTGGGTGGCAAGCAGCTCAAGGCCGTGATCCCCGGGGGCTCTTCGTGCCCGGTGTTGACCGCTAACGAAATCGATGTCGCCATGGATTATGACGCGGTGGCCAAGATTGGCTCCATGCTCGGCTCTGGGGGTGTGATCGTCATGGATGAGGACACGTGCATGGTGAAGGTCGCGTGCCGCATCATGAAATTCTACGCGCACGAATCCTGCGGCTGGTGTATCCCCTGCCGCGAGGGCACATCCTGGCTCGAGCACTTACTGGATCGCTTCCATTCGGGCGGCGCGCTCCCCGGCGATCCCGACACCGCCCTGGACGTTGCCTATAACATCCTGGGCAAAACCCTCTGCCCGTTGGGCGACGCCGCCGCCATGCCGACCATCAGCCTGCTGAAGAAATTCCGGCACGAGTTCGAGGAGCATTTACGGCTCGGCCACTGCCCCTATGAACAGAAGGCGGTGAGCGTCGCATGAACCACTCGACGCACGATCCGCGCTTTGTCATCCTGGATCAGCCCGCCAAGGCGGGGAACCCCCCAGTTCCAGGACCGTACACGCGCAGTCCCAGTCTATCCCCCCGTGTGAACCCCGCGGCTGAGCCCATAACCCTGACGATCAACGGGAAAGAAGTAAAAGCGCCTGCGGGTACGCTGCTCATTGAAGCCGCCAAGCAGGCGGGAATCGAGATTCCCTCCTACTGCTATTATCCCGGCCTGACGCTTCAGGGCGCCTGCCGCATGTGCCTGGTGGCGATTGAGAAAATGCCCAAGCTGCAGACCGCCTGCACCACGGCCGTGGCCAATGGCATGGTGGTGCAGACGGAGACTGAGGAAGTCAAGAACGCCCGCAAGGCCATGCTGGAGTTCCTGCTCACCAACCACCCGCTGGATTGCCCCGTCTGCGATAAGGGCGGAGAGTGCGAACTGCAGGATGCGGTCTTCCGTTACGGCGCCGCGGAAACGCGCTTCATGGAAACCAAGCTCCACCATGAGGAGCGCAAGTTTTCCAGCCTTGTCTATTACGATTGGCCCCGATGCATCCTCTGCTACCGCTGCGTCCGGGTTTGCGATGAAGGGCTGGACGTGAATGCCTACGGCATCGGCTTCCGCGGCGCCCAGAGCGAGATCATTCCGAACCAGGGTGAGAAACTCGAGTGCGAAGAATGCGGCATGTGCATCGACATTTGCCCGGTCGGCGCGCTCACCAGTGGTCCCTACCGCTACAAGACCCGGCCCTGGGAAATGACCTATACGGGCACTATCTGCAACCACTGCGGCGACGGCTGCAAGACAACTCTNNCTCTGCGTCAAGGGCCGGTTTGGCTGGGACTTCGTCAACAGCGATCAAAGATTGACGGCGCCACTGATCCGCAGAAACGGCAAACAGGAAAGCGGAACCTGGGACGAAGCGCTGTGGATGGCCGCTGACCGCCTCCAGGACGTCCTCAGACAGCATGGACCGGATGCAATCGCCGTGATTGGTTCCAATCGCACGACAAACGAGGAGAATTACCTGCTTGGCCGCTTCACGCGTACGGTGCTTGGAACCAATAATTTGGACCACCACCGGACGGCCGACTACCCTTCCCTGGTGCGCGCTTTGACAGAAGCAAAGGCGACGGATCGTTACGCCAGCATCGAGAATATTCTCGAAGCTCCCTCCATTTTCCTGGTCGGCAACGACCCCACGCACCAGCATCCGCTCGTTGCTCACCAGATCCGCCAGGCGGTTCGACTGCACAATGCTCGCCTGTATTTGCTGAACAGCCGCGAAATCAAATTGCAGCGGCAGGCAAGCCACAGCGTTATGCTCAAGCCGGTTGGAGAACCGGAAGCAATTCGCGCGCTCGCGGGGATGCAGGCGCCCGCGGTCGGCCTCGTGCTCGAAAACGCCGGCTCCCTCGATACTCTGCGCGAAAAGCTGCAGAAAGAATCCGATACGCTTATTATTTTCGGCGACGAGATCCGAGGAAAAGACGTGGCCGACCTGGTTCGCTGGGGCCTCACGCTGGCCGGCCGCACGCAATTCGTGGCCCTCGGGGACTATGCGAATTCTCGCGGGGCTTCCGACCTGGGGTTGCTCCCTGATGTATTGCCGGGTTACGCGTCGCTCGCCGACCAGGCCGCTCGCACGCACTACGAATCAATCTGGCAAGCCAGTATCCCTTCCCGGCCGGGACGTGACATCCCCTCCATCCTAAAAGGCGTCCAATCAGATGAGATCAAAGCCTTGCTGGTCTTCGGCTCGAATCCTGTCAAGACCTTTCATCTTCCTCAGCAGTATCTGAGTAAGCTGACTTTCCTGATGGTGGCGGAACTTTTCCCCACTGAAACCACCGAACATGCCCACGTGGTCTTGCCGGCGGCGAGCTTCGCGGAGAAATCCGGCACGATCACGAACACCTGCGGCCAGGTCCAGGCCGTGAAGAAGACCATGCGGAAGGCGAGCACGCAAAGTGATTTGGAGATCCTGCTCATCCTGGCCAGGCTCCTGGGCCAGAAGTGGCCCTATCAATCGGCTGACGACGTGCTGCGGGAGATCATCGCGCAGGTTCCGGGTTACGCCATGGCGCTGCCGAACTTGCTCCTCGGCCACGCCGTCTCGACCCAGCCGGCCGGAATGCCTCCCGAACTTGCCAGCCCGGGTTTGATTTTCTCTTCTCGAGATTCGCTCTTCACATCGGGGACCTTGAGCCGTTATAGTTGGGCACTAAACGCAGTGGACGAAGCCAAGAAACCACATGGGCACATTTTCTGAGACAACGGTTCTCCTCGTCATCGTGGCTGTCAAGATTGCGTTTGTCCTGGTTTTCTTGCTGACCGCCATTGCCTATTTGACGTGGCTGGAGCGCAAGGTCATAGCCCACATTCAAGGGCGCTGGGGACCCTACCTGGTGGGCCCGCATGGATTGCTGCAACCGTTGGCCGACGGCATAAAGTTCATCATGAAAGAGGATATCGTGCCTCTCGAGGCCGACCGGATAACCTACTGGTTGGCGCCGTTCTTGGGTTTCGTCCTGGCGTTTCTTTCGATTGCCGTCATCCCCTTCGGTGGCAGTTTCACTTTCCGTGGGCTTCCGATTCAGTTTCAAATTACCGACGTGAACGTGGGCTTGCTGTTTATCTTCGCCGTCACCTCCCTGGGTGTGTACAGCATCGCGCTCGCGGGTTGGTCGTCCAACAGCAAGTACCCACTATTCGGCGCACTTCGCTCCTCGGCACAGATGATCAGCTATGAGCTGTCGCTGGGCCTGGCCGTCGTCGGGGTCGTCATACTGGCGGGAACCCTCAGCCTGCGCGGCATTGTGGACGCCCAAAGCGGTTTCTGGCATATCGGCCGGGTGAATACCTGGCTGCCCCATTGGAATATCTTCGCTCAGCCGTTAGGATTCCTTATTTACTTCACGTCGGCGGTGGCGGAAACGAACCGTGTCCCCTTCGATTTGCCGGAAGGTGAGACGGAACTGGTGGCAGGTTTTCACACCGAGTACAGCAGTATGAAGTTTGCGATGTTCTTCATTTCAGAGTACGCCAACATGGTAACGGTTTCCTGCCTCGCCACCCTGCTGTTCTTCGGGGGCTGGCATGGTCCGGTGTTCGGGCCGGTGCTGCTGCAGGTGCTGCTTCCCGTTTTCTGGTTCGGCTCGAAGGTTTTCTGTTTCCTGTTCTTTTACATCTGGATGCGGGGTACTCTCCCGCGCTTCCGCTACGACCAGTTGATGTCGTTCGGATGGAAATTCCTGCTGCCGTTAGGTCTGCTGAACATTTTGCTAACCAGCTTTGTCATTGCCTGGCACGAGGCTCCGTAAGCTGATATGACCGTTCTCTTTTACATCTGTGCAGCCCTCGCGGTCCTGGCCGCACTGAACGTGGTCCTCCAGCGCACCCCGGTGTACAGCGCGCTTTCCTTGATTGTGGTCCTGTGCGCGTTGGCGCTTGTGTACTTGTTGCTCGGCGCGGAGTTCATGGCCGTCATTCAGGTCGTCGTCTATGGCGGCGCCATTATGGTCTTGTTCGTTCTCGTCATCATGCTCCTTAATGCTGGCAAAGAAACCTCGCGACAACGAAGCCGAATGGCCCGGTGGCTGGGCGTACCCCTCGTGACTGCCTTTTTGGCAGAAATACTGATTGCGGTGTGGAGGCAGTTTCCGCCCGGTACCACCTTGCCACCGCCGCCGCCCGATGGAAGTCCAGCCGCAATCGGTCATTTGCTTTTCCAAAGCCACGTTTTGCCCTTCGAAGTGACTTCCATCCTGATTCTGGTTGCCGTACTGGGTGCCGTGGTTTTGGCCAAGAAGGAGTTCTGAGGTAAAGAAGATGGTTCCGCTCTCACATTACCTGGCACTTAGCGCCATCCTTTTCGTCCTCGGGGGGGCTGGCTTCATCTTTCGACGAAACATGATTTCAGTTTTCATGTGTATTGAACTGATGCTCAATGGCGTCAACTTGGCTTTCATAGCCTTTTCACGATTCCTCGGGAATCTGGACGGACAGCTTTTTGTTTTCTTTGTCATCGTGGTGGCTGCCGCCGAGGCGGCAGTTGGACTGGCGATCATCATTGCGCTTAATCGAAACCGGGACACGCTGGATCTTGAAGACGTGGATTCCATGAAACTGTAAGTACCCACCTCGGGCCCGTCCCCTGGTTAATAACGCCCTGCGTGTGGAGCTAGACCGCGGAAATCTTGCGCGAGACACTCATGAACCTGGAAGTTCTGTTGCCGCTCATGTTGTTGCCACCGCTCGTCGGCGCCGCTGCGAACGGGATCTACGGCCGCCGCTTTTCCCGGGGTATTGTCTCGTTGATTGCATGTGTGGCCGCGGGTCTTTCCATGCTGGTCGCGTTCCTTGTGGCATGGGCCTACTCCACCTCCGCCAGCGCGGCGGCACCTTTCGTTCATAGCTATTTCACCTGGATACAAGCGGGCGATCTGCGTGCGGATGTTGCGCTCTACTACGACCGGCTCACCCTGGTGATGACCCTGACCGTCACGGTGGTGGCCTTCCTGATTCACCTCTACTCGCGCGGTTACATGGAACACGAGGGCGGTTACTACCGCTTCTTCTCTTACCTGAATCTCTTCCTGTTCATGATGCTGACGCTCATCACGGCTGCCAACTACCCACTCATGTTTGTGGGATGGGAGGGCGTCGGGCTCTGCTCGTACCTCTTGATTGGTTTTTACTTCCGCAAGAAGAGCGCCTCGGATGCGGGGAAAAAGGCCTTCATTGTGACACGCATTGGCGACGCCGGGTTCACGGTGGGCGTGGCCTTACTTTTCTGGACCTTCAAGACGCTGGACTTTCAAACGGTTTTCGCGAAAATCGGCGAATTGCCGCCCGGGCAATACGCCGGCACTTTGACAGCGATCGGGCTGGCCATCTTCCTGGGCGCTGCTGGGAAATCCGCCCAGCTCCCGCTTTACGTCTGGCTCCCGGACGCTATGGAAGGCCCGACACCGGTCAGCGCGCTCATCCATGCCGCCACCATGGTGACGGCCGGTGTCTATCTGGTGGCGCGGTCGAGCATCCTCTACGCGCATGCTCCCATAGCTCTCGCGGTAGTCGGCGTCGTGGGCGGCGTGACGGCGCTCTTTGCCAGCACCATCGCCCTTACCCAGAACGACTTGAAACGCATGCTTGCCTACTCCACCATCAGCCAGCTCGGGTATATGTTCCTGGGCTGCGGCGTCGGCGTCTTCGCCGCCGGCATTTTCCATCTCATGACCCACGCGTTTTTCAAGTCGCTGCTCTTCCTGGCCGCCGGAAGCGTGATGCACGCCATGCACGGCGAACTGGATATGCGTAAGATGGGCGGCCTGCGGCATAAGCTAAGAATCACTCACGCGACGTTCTTGATTGCGACCCTGGCGATCAGTGGCGTACCGATGTTCGCGGGCTTCTTCAGCAAAGACGAGATCCTGGCGGGAGCTTACGAAGGCCCGTTGGGACGAACCTGGCTGTACTGGCTCGGCACACTCACCGCGGGGCTTACAGCCTTCTACATGTTTCGAGCCCTCTGCCTGACGTTCTGGGGGAAATCGCGGGTCGAACCCGAGACCGCGCGCCATCTGCACGAAAGTGGTTCCAAGATGACGGGGCCGTTGCTGGTCCTGGCGTTCTTCTCCATTATTGCCGGCTACGTGAGCTGGCCCCGTGCCTTAGGGGGCGGAGAGGCATTCGATCGGTACCTCGAGCCGGTCTTCGGTCCGGCTGAGGAGGCTCTGCGCAACGCTCCTGGCCACAACCCGGGGGGCCTCAGTGGCGGAGCCTTAATGACCTTCTCAGTTCTCGCGGCGTGTGTTGGGATTGGGTTGGGCATCTGGTGGTATTGGAAATCCACCGATACGCCTCGAAAGCTGGCGCAGCGCTTCGCTGGCTTATATAAGGTTCTGATCCACAAATATTACATCGATGAGTTCTACAACTGGGTTATCGTCCATCCCATACAGGTCATCTCCGAAAAGTTTCTATGGCGGGTCGTGGACGCAGGCGCTATCGACGGCGTGCTGGTCAATGGCGCCGGCGAAGCCAGCACCGAAGCGGGCGGTGTCCTACGACGCATCCAGTCGGGCAACACTCGAAGTTACGCCGCCTGGGTCCTGCTGGGTGCCGTATTGTGGCTATTGTACGTTCTGGTAATACACTAAGGGGCGATAGGTGGTTCAGCATCTTCGATGACGGTCTATGTCCTGGCTCACTGACCATTCTTTAACGACTGTGACTTTCCTGCCGCTGTTGGGCGCCGTGCTCATCGCTTTCCTCGGGCGCGAGCGGACGTCCCTCATTCGCTGGATTACACTCCTCTGCTCCCTGCTCACGTTCCTTGCGACCGCGTGGTTGTATTTCGCGTTGGATTCCCATCGCAACGGGATGCAATTCGAAGAGTTCCGTATTTGGATGATGGTGCCGCCCGTCAATTACCACCTGGGAGTTGACGGCCTAAGCATGCTCCTGATTCTCCTAACCGGTTTGCTTACGCCCCTCTCTGTGCTGGCTTCCTGGAACAGCATCATCCATCGGACAAAGGAGTTCTTCCTCTTCCTACTCGCGCTTGAAACAGGAATGATCGGAGTCTTTGCGTCTCTCGATCTGATCCTCTTCTTTCTATTCTGGGAAGTCATGCTCATCCCCATGTATTTCCTGATTGGGATTTGGGGTCACGAGCGCCGCGTTTATGCCGCGATCAAGTTTATCCTGTACACGATGGTGGGCTCGGCCCTGATGTTCGCAGGGATTCTCTACCTTTACAACCTCACGGGCAGTTTTGATCTTCCCCATGTGCTGGGCAACCTGAGCACGACTCCGTTGCTCTCTATGCAGCAGGAGCGCTGGCTTTTCCTTGCATTCTTTATAGCATTCGCCATTAAGGTTCCGCTCTTTCCGTTTCACACGTGGCTGCCCGACGCGCACGTTGAGGCGCCCACGGCAGGCTCCGTCCTCCTGGCCGGAGTCCTCCTTAAGATGGGAACTTACGGCATGCTGCGTTTTTGCTTGCCGCTTTTCCCTGACGCGTCGCGGGAGTTTGCTCCGGTCATTTGTGCGCTCGCCCTCATCGGAATTATTTACGGCGCCCTCGTGGCCACGGTGCAGCCGGACCTGAAAAAGCTCGTGGCTTATTCCTCGGTTGCGCATATGGGATTCTGTGTGCTGGGGATATTTGTATTCAACCCGCTGGGCATGGAAGGCTCTATCTACCAAATGTTCAGCCATGGGGTCTCAACCGGGGCGCTCTTCATCCTAGTCGGAATGCTGTACGATCGCCGCCACACACGCCTGATCAGCGAGTTCGGCGGCCTGGCAACTTCCATGCCCGTTTACAGCACATTTTTTCTGATCGTAACCCTTTCCTCCTTAGGGCTGCCCCTGCTCAACGGATTCGTGGGGGAGTTTTTGGTTATCGTCGGCTCTTATCACAGCCGGGCGCTCTATGCGGCGCTTGCCGCCGCAGGGGTTGTACTGGCGGCAGTTTATCTGCTTTGGATGTACCAGCGCGTCTTCTACGGTGAACTTACCAACGAGAAGAACAGGGTTCTGCCGGACTGTAATCGGCGCGAAAAGCTGATCCTGACCGTTATGGTCGTTATCATCGTCGCCATGGGAGTTTATCCGCAGCCCTTCTTGCGGCGCATGGACCGGAGCGTAACCTCCATCCTGCAGGGTATCCAGAAGCGGGCCATATTCTTCACTGAGCAGGCGCCGGCAAAACCTGCGGAGGGACGGCGATGATCACCTTCCAGACGGCCGATCTGCTTCGTATCTTTCCCGAGATTGTTCTCTCTGCGTTCGGTATCCTGATCATGGTACTGGAACCCTTCGTCGCTGCCGGCCACAAGAAGTTGTTGGGCTGGCTGGCTCTACTGGGGGTACTCGGGGCGGGTGCTGCGACCGTCCGGACATCCTTCGATCCGGGCTTGGCGTTTGGGGGTGCCCTCGCCGCGGACGCCTTCAGCTTCTACTTCATCTATCTGTTCCTGCTGGTTGCGGCGCTCGTGATCCTGGGGTCCATGGATTACCTGGAGCGCGAGCACGCCCAGCACGGCGAATATTACGCACTGGTCTTGCTGGGAACCGTGGGAATGTGCTTCATGGTCGCCTCCACAGACCTCATCCTCATTTTTCTGGGGCTAGAAATCTCTTCGATCTCCACCTACGTTCTGGTGGGATACAGGCGTGGCGACCGGCTTTCAAACGAGGCCGCACTGAAGTATTTCCTCCTGGGTTCATTCGCCACCGCGTTTTTCCTGTATGGAATCGCCTTCGTTTATGGTCTGACGGGGACAACGAATCTCCTGGGCGCGAGCGCGCGCCTGGCCGAACCCTCGCAATGGACCGTCTTTGCACGGGTCGCACTCGTCTTGATGTTTGTCGGCCTGGGCTTCAAACTTTCCACTGTTCCCTTCCAGATCTGGACACCTGACGTGTATCAGGGCGCCCCAGCGCCTGTCGCCGCGTTCCTTTCCGTCGGCCCCAAGGCGGCTGCCTTTGCCGTCCTCCTCCGCCTTTTCCTGGGAGGCTTTGCCGCAGCAGGCGCTGTTACTTTCTGGATTATCTGGATTTCCGCCGTGCTCACGATGTGCCTCGGCAACTTTGCCGCGCTCTGGCAAACGAACGTCAAGCGGCTTCTTGCCTACTCGTCGATTGCTCACGCCGGCTACATCCTCGTGGGAGTGGCCGCGGGCGGTTCCCGCGGGATTTCGGCAGTGATGTTCTACCTTGTGGCCTACGCGTTCATGAACGTTGGCGCCTTTATCCTGGTGGCGCACTTAGCCGGCGCCGGCGAACGGCTGCTCCAGATCGAGGATTATGTGGGATTGGCTTTC
>PMYF01000614.1 GCA_003171295.1 Acidobacteriota bacterium
AGCAATTGCCGAAACCTCCGGGTAGGTCGCTGATGAGTGTCCGCGGCAACGCGGCGCCTAGAGGAATGACCGCACACGACAGAATTCGGCTTACAGGTCCTTTTGCCGAATAACTTGAACGCCAGCCGGGAGCCATACCGGCTGGCGTTCGCCATTTTTTGGTGACTCGTTGACTCGCTATAAGATGAAGACATGCTGCGAGTAAAACTGCTGGAATCAGGCGCGCGAGCTCCTGTTGTTGCGCACCCAGGCGAAGACCTGGGCTATGACCTGTTTTCGCTGGAAGGCGCCGCGCTGGTTCCCCATGCCACGGTCAAGGTACGAACCGGCATTGCTGTAGAGGCACGACATCCGGCAACCGGCGCGCCTTTGGGGCTGCTGGTGCGCGACCGGTCATCCATGGCGACGCGAGGCATCGCCACCACGGCCGGCGTGATCGATGCGGGCTACCGCGGCGAGATTCTGGTGCTGATGACCAACCTGACTGATGCCACCGTCGAGCTCAAGGCGGGCGAAAAAATTGCCCAGATGATTCCAATCCCGGTCCTGACGGGTCTGGTCCAAGAGGTTGAAACACTGGAAGTGTCCGCCCGCGCGGAAAAGGGCTTTGGCAGCTCGGGACGATGAGAACCTCCAGGTAGCCCGCCCCATAACTGGTCGTACTCCAACTTTCGTCGGATGCAAGCGCGCATCCCCGCCCCTAGCATGGAGATGCAGTTGAGAATCCCGCCATGCCAATCGTGCGCAAACTCCGCTCCATTCTCGTTTTCATCCTGGCCTTCCTGGCAATCCACCTCAACAGTTGCGGAAGTTCTTCTGCGCCCAGCCCGACGACCCCCGTAGTTCCCCCCTCGACAGGATCCATCGTCAATGGAGCCGATGTCGGATGGTTAACCCAGTTAGAGAGCATGGGCTACACCTACGTTGATTCGTCGGGCGCTTCCATGAGCGCGCTGCAGATTCTCAAGAATCATGGCGTGAACACCATCCGCATTCGCACTTTCGTGAATCCCACCATCACCTCCGGCGTCCTGGGAGTAGGCGACAACGATCAGGCAGGCAGCATCGCTCTGGCCGTGCTCGCCAATTCGATGGGCTTCAAGATCGTGATCGACTTCCATTACAGTGATACCTGGGCCGATCCCGGCCATCAAACCACTCCTGCCGCCTGGTCTACCGAAACCTATTCGCAACTGCAAACCAGCGTCTACAACTATACCTATGGCTTCATGAGCGCGCTGGCGGCCGACGGCATCTATCCGGCCTATGTGCAGGTGGGCAACGAAATCAACTCCGGAATGCTCTGGCCCGTTGGCTCAGTTGGCGCCACAACCCCAAACGGCAACAACTTCACCCAGATCACCGGCCTCATCAACAGCGGCTATAGCGCCGTGAAGACAGTCAGCCCCACCACACAGGTCGTCATCCACATTGCCAGTATCAGCAATCTCAGCGACTTTGAGTGGTTCTTTGACGCACTGACGGCCGCCGGCGGAAAGTTCGACATCATTGGTGGCTCCTATTACGACGGCCCATCAAACATCACCACGGTTGCCGCCAACCTGAAGACTCTGGCCGCCCGCTACAACAAGCCGATCATGATCTGCGAGATTGGCCACCTCTACAGCGATGCAACGGGAAGCTACAATGATGTGCAGGCCGCCATCCAGGCCGTCAATGCCGTGCCCAACAATATGGGGCTAGGAGTCATCTATTGGGAGCCGGAAGCTCCCGACGACGCTTCAACCGGCAATTACACCATGGGCGCTGTCACCGAGGGAACGGGAAAAGTGCTGCAATTCACCACGGCCATCAATGCGTTTTAGTGATACCAGTACTCGCGAAAAATGACTTCGGCATCTCGGGGCAACGAGAATTCGCTCCGCTCTGATAATTAGTGCAATCTTGCGGTGTATCACATTGCTCGGACACGAGGATTCAGGATAGAAGAAGCTCTTGCTATGATTACGATTCTTGGCGCGGGCGGCGTCATCAGCAATGAGCTGTCCAAACTGCTCGTGGAGAGCAAGCAGCCGTTCAGGCTTGTCGGCCGCCACCCCAACCCGATGCAAGGCACCGCGGAGATCGTATCCGCGGACCTCTCCGACAAAGAGCAGACCATGCGAGCGGTGGCAGGCTCCAGTGTGGTGTATCTTCTCGCCGGCCTGAAATATGATCACAAACTCTGGGCAGCAACGTGGCCTCTTATCATGGCCAACACCATCGAGGCCTGCAAGCGCGCGGGCGCAAAGCATATCTTCTTCGACAATGTCTACATGTACGGAAAAGTCAGCGGCGCGATGACCGAGGAGACGCCGTTCCACCCGTGCAGCAGAAAGGGAGAAGTCCGCGCCAAAATCGCCGTCTCTCTCATGAATGAGTGGAAAGCTGGCGGCCTGACTGCGATGATTGCGCGCGCGGCCGATTTCTACGGACCGCACGCCGGCAATGGAATACCCAATATTCTGGTCTTCGAGCCCCTCCACAAGAAGCAGAAGGCAATGTGTCTCGCCAGCGATTCCCTGCCGCACTCCTACACCTACACGGTGGACGCCGCGCAGGCCCTCGTTACGCTGGCCGAGAGTGAATCCTCGTGGAATCAGACCTGGCATCTGCCCACCACGCCGAATCCGCCGGCCGGGAAAGAGTTCATAACCTGCGCCGCAACGGAAATGAGTGTCCCGCCGAAATACCGGTTGCTCAATAGACCGATGGTTCGTATTTTCGGATGGTTCAATCCGATGGTTGGCGAAGTGTATGAAATGCTCTACCAGAACGATTCGCCGTATCTATTTGATTCGTCCAAATTCGCACGAACGTTTAGCTTCGCGGGAACGCCCTACGCTGAGGGGATTCGCGTTACGGCCGCGTCTTATAGAGAAGTTGCCTGATAGCCCTGTGTAGACGCAGGCAGACTTGAAGTAACTGGTAAGCCTGGATTGCACCGTACCGCTGGTTTCCAAGGCGCCCTCGGAGCAACCGGACTCTAGTTGAGCGGTGGCCGTATAAGAGCCATACGCGGTGCTGCTGTTCGTAGGTTAGCGCCGAAAGACACGGCGCGAACCTGGACAGCGATCTACATCTCTACGGACTTAGAAGATCAGCTTCAGGGCCA
>PMYF01000301.1:0-7122 GCA_003171295.1 Acidobacteriota bacterium
CAAAACCGGGCCCTCCCTGAGAGCCTCATGCAAGGAAAGCGACTCTCCCGTCGTGGTGGCAAGTTGAAAAGCCGGTGCGATCTTGCCTGCGGTCAGTGTGGGCATAGGTTTCTTTCCGAATAGGCTCAGGAAGTATTGTAGCAGAACCCTGAGCATGGGANNCCAGGTGGCGGCGTAAAGCCGCCTCTACATCCACCTGATGCGCTACCAGGATTTCCGTCCAGGAGTCCGCCGATCCGATTGCCGGGCAGCCTCTGGAGTGCGGCCCGCCCTGCGGGATCGCCCGGGTGAGGGAGGCCCGGCTATCCAATCATAGCTAATGAATATGCTTAACTTTCTTTTGCATATAATCCATCAGCAGGTATTGCCCAATGGTGTAAGGGGTGGTGAAGTAGGCCTTGCCGCGGCAGATCTCCGTCACTTTCCGCACGAAGTTCACCAGGCTATAGTCGGATGCGAGCATGAAGGTGTTGATCAGTATCCCGTTGCGACGGCAGCGCGCAACTTCCTGCAGAGTTTCCGACACGACCAGGGGGTCGAGCCCGAAGGCATTCTTGTAAATCCTTCCATCTTCCAGGGTAAGAGCCGAGGGCTTGCCGTCCGTGATCATCACGATCTGGCGCATGTCCTTCTTCTGCCGCGCCAGGATGCGTTGGGCAAGCCGCAGCCCTTCCCGGGTATTGGTATGGTACGGCCCCACGCGAACGCGCGCCAACTCGGCGAGCGGCATTTCCTCCGCCGAGTCGTGGAAGAGTACCAGGTGCAGCGTATCGCCGGGGTAGTGGGTGCGAATCAGGTGGGTGAGCGCGAGTGTGACTTTCTTGGCTGGAGTGAAGCGGTCCTCCCCATACAGAATCATGCTGTGGCTGCAATCGAGCATCAGAACCGTGGCGCAGGAGCTCTGGTATTCGCACTGGTGCACCTGCAGGTCCTGGTAATCGAGCTCGAGCGGGACGTGCAGACCGTGGCGGCGGATTGACGAGAGCAGCGTGGCGTTCACGTCCAGGTTCATGGTGTCGCCAAACTCGTAACGGCGGCTGGAGCCTTCGGACTCGATGCCAGTTGAGAGTTCCCGGGTGTCGTGCCGGCCCAAACTGGATTTGCCCAGTGAACCCAGCAGGTGCTTCAGCGTCTTGAACCCGAGAAAATCAAGCGTCTTGTCCGTGATTTGAAACTTGGTTTTTTCTTCGGGCCGGGGCGCGGTTTGCTGGCCCCGGTTCATCAGCTCTGCGGGGCCGGCATTGGGTGGTTCGACGGTGACATAACCTTCTTCGGCCAGGCGCTCCAGCAACTTGTTGATCTTTTCCGCCAGTTCTGACTTCTGATAATCCTCCCAGTTCTGCATCATCTGTTGCCGGAGGTCTTCAGGGATTTTTCCCTGGTCAGCGAGCGCCTGGAGAAGAGCCTGGTGGAGTTGCTCCATGGTCCGCTCCGGGTCCATCTCGTAAATGTTCTGGTACTGTTCGTAGAATCCGCTGTCGAGAAGGAAATCCTGAAGCATCTGGAGCAAATCTTCGGCGCTCAGTTCGTCGAGAAGGTCCGCGTCGTACTTGGAGTACTTGACGAATTTCATAATGGCAAAATGTGCCGAAGAAAGCGCCCGTTGTCTCGCCGCTCTCGGCCCCCAGAGGCACCTCACTCCGTGCGTGCCGGCAACCGGTGCGTCAATTCAGCGGGCGGCGCCGCGGTTCCAGAGGAGTGGGGTCTTCCGCAGGTTTGTCGCTGGCGCGGTGTTCCGTGTGGTAACCCAATTCCTCGTTGCGGTCCAGTCGCTTCAGCGCATACAGCCCTTCCAGGATGAACTCCGCGCCCGCGGCCAGCAGGGCGGAGTCGTCCTTGGCGTTCAGGCCCAGGCTCTGGGTTTTTTCCAGCAGCCCCTGAATTTTCTTGAACTGGTGAAAAAGTTCGTCGGACGGTGCGTGCGGCGAATACCTTAAGGTACCGCCAAGCTCAAACCACTGCACGACGGAGTGCAGAGGCACATTATCAAAGTATTTCTTGAAGATCCTGGCCATGGCGTGGCGGATGACCTCACGCGCCACGGCGTCGGCTCCCCGAATCTCGCCCTCATACTCAAGTTCCAGTTTGCCCGTGAGCGAAGGCAGGGCGGCATAGATGTCCGAAGGACGGGGAACGATTTTTGCCTCCCGATGCTTCAGGGCGCGATACTCAGCGCTGCTGAGGGTGTTCTCCAGGCAGGTGATGGGCATGCGCTGGCTGACGCCGCTGCGCTTGTCGACGCGCTTGTCCGCACGTGCCTCGAATGCGATGGCTTCGACAACCTCGCGCATGAACTGGGGGATGACGATTTCGTGATCTCCCTTGCGGTCCGTCCAAGCCTCTTGCGCGGTAATCGCCAGTCCTTCGTCGAGCGTGGCGGGATAGTGGGTGCGAATCTCTGAGCCGATGCGGTCCTTGAGCGGGGTTATGATCTTGCCCCGTGCGGTGTAGTCCTCCGGGTTGGCGGTGAAGACCAGGGCGACGTCGAGGGGCAAGCGCACCGGATAGCCTTTGATCTGGACATCCCCCTCCTGCATGATATTGAAGAGCCCCACCTGAATCTTCCCCGCCAGATCGGGTAGTTCGTTGACGGCAAAGATGCCGCGGTTCGCGCGCGGCAGCAATCCATAATGGATGGTCAGTTCACTGGCCAGAGTGTGGCCCCCGCGGGCCGCTTTGATCGGGTCGAGGTCGCCGATGATATCGGCGATGGTCACATCCGGTGTCGCCAGCTTCTCAATGTATCGCTGGCTGGGCTGGAGATAATCGAGGGGCGTGGCATCGCCCAATTCCTCCAGGCGTTGGTGGCAGCTCCGGCAAAGGGGTTGAAGCGGATCGTCATTGATCTCGCATCCCGAGATGATGGGAATGTTCTCGTCGAGGAGCGAGATCAGCGAGCGCATAATGCGGCTCTTGGCCTGACCGCGCAGACCGAGCAGGATGAAGTTGTGCCGGGAGAGAATGGCGGTGACAATTTGTGGAATGACGGTGTCGTCGAATCCAACGATGCCGGGGAAAATGGTTTCACCCGCAGCCAGTTTGCGCAGGAGATTGGCGCGCATCTCGTCTTTGACGCCGACACTCCGGTACTGAGACCTCTTCAGGTCGCCCAGCGTTTTTGGTTTTTGCATTTGCCCTGAACTCCACCTGCATTATAAGCCAGTCGGCAAGCTAACTCAACCAATGGTGCGGACACGCAGCCGCCCTGCTGTTTCCGGCCCCGGGCAGAGCCTGGTTTAGGGGAGCAGATTGCCGTTCCCGCCGCTTTTTGCCTGGGTTCGCTGGATTCGTTCGAGCTGATGGAGGAGCGCCTGCATGGCGCGGACCACCCGACCGAGGCGCTCGGGCTCGTCGCGCAGGGAAAGCAGTTGCTGTTTGAATTCGAGGCTGAGGGGCAGCGCGGCCGCGAGCCGGAAGGAAAGATAGCGGTAGGGGCGGGGAAGGTGGATGGGCATCTCGGCGGCCTGGCGCAGCTTCCTCAAGACTTCGCGGAAGCGCTCGATGGCGAGGTTGGCCTCCTGGTCGGCCGGAACGTCGGGGCCCTCGTCATCGAAGAAGGCCACAGCGCCTCTCCGGTATGACATTTCCTCGTTCACCAGCAATACTTCAAAACGCCGCTTGCCGACGGTGAGGATGTCCATTCGCCCATCTTCATACTGGCGGGTCACGTTGATGATGCGTGCGGTGCAACCGATGCTACTCAACTCTTGGCCCCTCAGGAGGACCACCCCAAATTCCTGTTGGCCTTCTCCTGTGGCCCTGGCCTGGAGGCACTCAACGATCATGGTCTTGTAACGTTCTTCAAAAATATGAAGGGAAAGCGGCTCTTCGGGAAGGAGCACGACTTCGAGGGGAAACAGGGGTAGTAGTATCTCCTCCATGAGCAGGCTCCGTTCGAAATGACTTCACCTCGCTAAGGTACGCGTGCTTCGCCTTTCAACCACCCCGGCCCGGGGGAGTAAGTCAGCTTGGATTCCTCTCGCGTTCTTTTGCCTTCTGCCGCCTGGGAAGTGACAGCACCTCTCATTCACTGCAGCGGTGCAAACTCTTTCCCATCCCAGGCGCACGCCTTCTCGATAGATACGGAATCGACGGCTGCTTCCCGGCCCAAGGCGAAGAACTCAACTTTTCCTTTCCAGATGGGTTCCTGGCCGTTCCCGCGTGGGTGGAAAGTCACCTGGCCAGTCGTTACCGTCCCGGGGGTCCCGATGTTTCTCTCCGGGGGCTGGAGAATCTGCATTTTGGATTTGAATTCGGAAAGGTTGCGAAATTCCACTGGGGCCTGCCATACGGTCAGGAAGGTGCTTTCGGTGATTCTCCTGATGACCACGTTCACCCCGCGCGTTTCCGGTCCCACCCGAAAGGGCTCGCGACTGACCAAACACTCGTTGCCGTCACCCACGAGGTCGCGGACCTCCAGGGAGATGATTCCGGCTTTAAGTTCACTGATGGGAAAGTCCAGGGATGCGCCGGGCAGATATTTCCCCTGGATGGGCGTGAAGACGACGAGTTTGGCGGTGGGCAGCGGATCTGCGAAGACATAGCACAGCAGGAGAGGAGGACGTGGGTCCTGTCGAACCAGGAATCGTGCCACCTTCGTGTGCTCGGCCGTGAAGTCATCCAGGTAAGGCGCGCCGAGTTGCCGCAATAGGTCCGCGTCTCGCGGATAGGTTTCCGCCGGTAGGATGTCGGCCGGCCCTGCTTCCTCCAGCCATCCTGTCTGCGAGCTGGCTGTGCCCAGATTCAAGATGCGGATCTGAGCCCACTTTACACCGCCCCTTTCCGTGATCTTGAGCACGGGGGCAAGCGTTCCCTGGGTTAGGTGGTCAGATTTCTCTTTGTGCTTGCCCGGCCGGGAAGTCAGCTCGTGCGCGCCATCGTGCAGATAGACCCAGCCCAGGGGGGCTGGCTGTTGGTTGTCTTCGGCGCTTGCTGCAATCCCCGGGTGCAGGCAAAAGAGCAAAAGCAGCAGGGCTAGGGGTCTCAGGTGTGGCATGGCAGCGCCTATTGTTGACGAGGTGCGGAAGTTTGACAAACGAATTCTTGCGGCATAGACTTGTGCAGCACGGACCCAGGTCCTCGCCACGGGCGAGGGAGCAAGAGGGAAGGCCGTGAAATTCGGCCACGGTCCCGCCACTGTGAGCGGCGGGCCCTGCTCGTTCGCTCGGTGCGAGAAGCGCCGGACGATGCCACTGCCCTAAGCACGGAGGGATTGAACAGGGTGGGAAGGTGAGGCAGGGCCGCAAGAGCGCCGCGAGTCAGGAGACCTGCCTGGGTACCCGGGGACGCATCTTGCTCGACCGATGCTTGTCCCCCCCCGTACACTCTTCGCGAGAGAGAGTGGGAGGAAGCAGCTCCGCCCTCGTCAAGAGCGCGCGGAGCTTTTGTGTTTTATGGTTCCTTCCCCATGTCCGAGCCTTTTCTCAGAAACGGACGCGCTGCCGCGGGGTTGTCCCGGCCACCTGGGCGGCGCAGATTCACCGCTAAAGTGCGGCTTCGATACCTTCCCTTGTGGGCAGCTCTCCTCGCGGCGAGCGCCGCGCTGGCGCGCGACGTGACGGATCAGACGGGCCGGCGGGTCAACGTTCCGGATCACCCGCAGCGTATCGTTTCTCTGGCGCCCAGCATTACTGAGACTCTTTACGCGCTGGGGCTGGGCGACCGGCTGGTGGGTGACACGGATTATTGCGACTACCCCTCGGAGGCGCGCGCCAAACCTCATGTGGGCGCGATGCTGAATCCCAACCTGGAAATGATTGTGGCCCTCAAGCCCGACCTGGTTTTGGGCACCGATGAAGCCAACCGGCGGGAGACGGCTGACCAACTCGCGCATCTCGGCATTCCGCTTTACGGGGTAACGGCCCACACCGTGGAGGAAACCCTCCAATCCCTCGAGGATTTGGGCCGCGTCCTGGATTGGGAGCAACCCACCGGGAAGCTGGTGGCGGGCCTGCGGGGCAGGGTGGAAGCCGTCACGAAGCGCGCGCAACGTCTCGAACGGCCAAAAGTGCTGTTCGTCGTATGGTACCGTCCCCTCATCACCGCGGGAAAACAGACCTTCCTGGCGGATGTCATCCGTCGTGCGGGGGGAGTTTCCATGAGCGATGATCTTAAGGGCGAATGGCCGCACATGAGTCTGGAGGAAGTTCTGAAACGCAATCCGGACGTCATCCTGTTTCCCCGCACGGAGGCCTTCGCACCGGGGCTGGAAGAGTTCCACAACCTGCCGGGATGGAAAGAATTGCCGGCCGTCAAAGGCCACCGGATGTANNTCGGAAACTATCATGCGTCCGTGCCCGCGCTTGATCGACGCCCTCGAGGAACTGGCGGAAATCCTGCATCCTGAGGACAAGCCTCAAAACAAGGTGCCATGACCATTTCAACCACTCGAAGGAATGTTTTGCTCCTGCTGCTGGCGCTGGCCGCCGCACTCATCGTGGTGGATTTCGGAGCCTTGGCCCTGGGGGGGGTGCATCTTTCCCTGGGCGAAGTCTGGTCGGGATTGCTGGGGCGGGATTCGGCGTCCCAGGCGGCCGTCATCGTTCGGGAAATCCGGCTTCCTCGCATTCTTCTGGCCATGCTGGTAGGAGCAGCGCTGGCGGTTTCAGGAACCGGCCTGCAGGCCCTGCTGCGTAATCCCCTGGCAGACCCCTACGTTCTGGGGATCTCGAGCGGCGCCGCGCTGGGCGCCATCCTGGCCCTTTGGGTGGGTGGCCGGCTGGCTGCCGCGTCGCCCCTGACTGCATTTGTTGGCGCCGTCCTCACGATGTCCTGGGTCTATTTGCTGGGGCGCCGCGCGGGACGCCTGTCGAGTTACACGCTGCTGCTGGCGGGAGTGGTGACGGCGTCCTTCCTTTCCGCCACCATTCTCTTCGTGTTGACGCTGCTCTCGACGCGCGACGTTCGGGGAATAGCTTTCTGGCTGATGGGCGACTTGAGTGCGGTCACGAATGTGCAGATTCGCTTCCTTTTCCCCGCCATCGGAATTGCCATCCTGGTGCTCTATGGGTTCTCGAAGGACCTGAACGTTTTGTTGCTGGGTGAAAAGGAGGCGGCGCACCTGGGTGTGAACGTGGCTCGGGTGGAGATGGCGGTATACCTGCTCGCGTCGCTGCTCACGGG
>PMYF01000301.1:7135-20520 GCA_003171295.1 Acidobacteriota bacterium
CGGCGGCGTTCGGGGGCGCCATTATGCTGGTGCTCTCGGATACCCTGGCGCGGACGGTGGTGGCTCCCGCGGAGCTGCCGGTCGGAGCCGTTACGGCCGTGGCCGGCGCGCCCGTCTTCATCTACCTGCTGCGCCGAACCTCAGGGTGAGGAATGCCCGAGAGCCCCGATCGGATCGGGGCTCCATCATGTGGCCCACGGCGAAAGACGCTGCAGAAAAAAACTCGCAGTCGCTGTCATTCTGAGCGTAGCGAAGAATCTCTGCATTTGTGGAATCACGCAAATACAGAGATCCTTCGCCGCTTGCGGCTCCTCAGGATGACAGTTTTGGCGGTTTTTCCCCAGCCCGTAAAGGGGGCCTCTACGTTTGCTAGCAGCCGCTGAGGTCGATGACTGAGGGATTATTGAGGCCTATGAATTCCTGCGCTGGAGACACGGCGAACGTGAAGGCAGGACTCGTCGTTGATTCCGTAAGCTTCCGCTACGCGCAGTTCGCCCTGGCACCGATTTGTCTGGAGGCTCGCGCCGGAGAGCTTACCGCGATTATCGGTCCCAACGGGTCGGGAAAGTCCACGCTGCTTGAGATTCTCAGCGGGCACTTGAAGACGGGGGCGGGCGGGGTCTATCTCGACGGCCAGAACCTGCACGACCTGTCCCCGCGCGAGCGCGCCCGGAAGGTCGGGCTGGCACGGCAGGAGACGATTCTGCTTTTTTCGTTTGAGGTTCGGGAGTTCGTTCGGCAGGGGCGGCATCCCCATCTTGGCTCTAGCTTGTTTGAGAGTCCCGAAGACGAGCGCTGGGTGGAGTGGGCTCTCGAAAAAACCTGCCTGCAGGCATTCGCTCACCGTCGCGTGATGGAAATGAGCAGCGGCGAGTTCCAGCGGGCCGTCCTGGCGAGGACGCTCGCGCAGCGGCCGCGCCTGGTCCTGCTGGACGAGCCGACCGCAAACCTGGACATCGGCTACCAGGTGGAGATTTTTCGCCTGCTCCGCCAACTGGCGAGATCGGAGAATTTCGTGGGCGTCGTTGTGACCCATGAACTCAACCTGGCGGCGGAAATGGCGGATCATGTCGTCCTGCTCCACGCCGGGCAATGCCTCCGGCAGGGAAAGCCGGAAGACGTCTTCCAGGCGGATTTGTTGAGCCAGGCTTTTCGGACCCCCGTCCTGGTGGACCGGAACCCCTCCAGCGGCCGGCCGCGTGTTACCTGGGTTGCGCCGTAGCCATTCTCCTTTCATGTCGAGGCGGCGGACCCTGTCCCGGTTTAGTCGAGATGTCGTCAGCTTCCTTTAAAGTGCCACGCACGCTGCGGGTCAAGTCCTGCGAAGACATACCTTGCCGCTTCTTTTCCTCTCCGTGAGTGTGGGTGAAATACGAAAGACGTAGCGCCCGCGCCCTGCCGCATCAAAAGGACCAGTTTGCGGTTGGCTATTCCTTGGCAGGCTGCACTCCTGCAGAGCCTGCCTCTCCTTCACCAGCCGACGCGCAACTTGCACGAAAACGCCTTTGGAGTACAATGCAATTCTACCGAACGGCGAACATTGCCTTAATTATCTGTCTCACCTCAGGGGACAACGCCACGGGGAGACGAATGGGCGGATTCCCGGAGCCGCTGGAAGGCCAAAATGGAGATCCCAAGTTATAGCATATGCCAACAAGCACCAGATGCTCTCGCGTGTGCGCACCCAGGTTGGGCAAACCTTGATACATACGCAAGAACCAAATACCAAGGCTCGATTCAGAATAAAGACTAAGGGAGGCTGGACCAATGGATAAGCAATCACCTCGTTCAGGGAGGCGTGAGTTTCTAGCGGCCGCGGCGACCGGCGGCGTAGGCCTGGCTCTTGGGCCGGCTGCGGGTCAGGAGGCTGCCGCCAAACCGAAAGGCAACAGCGGCCGACTGCGGGTGGTACTGGTGGGGACCGGGGGCAGAGGGAGCAGTACCTGGGGGAAGAATCTGCAAAATAACTTCGGCGATGTGCTGGAGTTTGTCGGGCTCTGCGACATAAACCGGAAGCGCATGGCTGTGGCCAGGGACTACATAGGGGTCAATTGCCCCATGTTCTCGGATACGGAATTTGACGAGATGATTCGGAAGACGTCTCCCGACCGGGTGATCATCACAACTGTCGATTCCTTTCATGCCAAGTACATTTGCCGGGCGATGGAGCTGGGTGTCGATGTCATCAGCGAGAAGCCCATGGCGACCGACGAAAAGATGGTCCAAGAAGTCCTCGACACGGAGAGGCGGACCGGCCGCAAGCTCATCATCACGGAGAATTACCGATACAGCCCGGACGGGGCAACCATCAAGAAAATCATCGACTCCGAGGAGATCGGCACAATCACTTCCGTTGATTACAACGTTTATCTGAATACCAATCACGGCACTTCCTACTTCCGGCGCTGGCACGGGTTCAAGCAGTTCAACGGCTCGCTGCTGGATTCAGAGGGTTCCCATTTCCTCGACTTGGTCCAATGGTGGCTGGGAGCAGAACCCGCGGAGGTCCAGGCTTTCGGGGCGCTCCGGCGCTACGGCTACAACGGCGAGTATCGCAGCGCGCGCTGCATGAACTGTCCACATAAGGGGAAATGTGAGTTTTTCTGGGACGTCACCAAGGACAAGTTCGCCATGGACTTCTACGTGAACGCCGAGTCTGAAGACGGCTATATTCGTGACGGCTGCGTTTACCGGCGCGATATCAACGTCTGGGATACCATGACATTGAACGTCCGTTACCACACCGGCGTCTTGATGAGTTTCTCGCTCAATGCCTTCATGCCTTACGAGGGATACAGAATTTCCTTCAACGGAACCAAGGGTCGGCTGGATGCGCGCGCTTACCACGACCAGCCGTGGAAAGTGGAAGGGCCGGTGGAGATTCGCATCACCCCTCTGTTCAAGGAATCGAGGACCATGGGTGCGGAGACTCAAGCCGGCGCCGGCGGACACTGGGGCGGCGACTCGAAGTTGCAGGATTCGATTTTCCGCGGACCCATCCCTGACCCACTTCACCAGCGGGCGACGAACCGCGAAGCCGCCTTCGCTTGCCTCTTGGCTATCGCCGCGCGTCGGAGCATCGAGCAGAATCGCCCCGTCTTTATCGAGGAATTAATAAAGTTGTAATTCTGTTCAGATTGATTCGGCCACGGCAAGATCTTTGTCCCGTTGGTTCGCCATGGTTGGGAAATGCCTACGGCACAATCATCTCCGTGTGGCTACCCGCTGCAGTATTGTTTGTGCAGGCGGGCAGGTGAATATTGCAGGTCATCTGGGAAATGAAAATGGCGAGTTAATGCCTTGGGGGCCTTCGTGCGCGATTCGCTTCGGGGCGAAGAACGATATCCGCATCTTGACCGAGTTCGAATGGAAGGGTTCGCGGGGAGACAAATAGATGAGGACTCTCCGTGCGAACAGGGTTTCATTGTGCACGGGAATACGTCAAGCGAACAATGAACCCCGCACTGACTCGGTGGTTCGCGTATGACCGGAGGCATAGCGCGCAGCATCCTGCCAATCAAGTTGAGCGTACCGCTCCGGCAAATTGTGCGCAGACGCGTCCTGGTTGCGGATGCTCAGCGTCTGTTCTTGACCTGCCGCGGGGGTACGAGATCACCGGTTTTCCCTCCCGGCACGCGCGTCAGTTCTCATCATCGCTGACCCGCTGTGTCGAAACCCGCGTGGTTATGCCCTTCCAATCAAATTGAACTTCGCGTACGGGAAGATGATGAGACTGCGCGTACAGGTTCCTGACGGCCACCGTTTGTGCGGCCCATTCACCCAGCGGATACAAGAGTTCGCGGTAAACCAGGTAACTCAGGTCCACAGTCCGAACGGGCAGGTGGTCTTTGACGTCGTCAACCTTGTCAAGGAAGCGCCGCCCGTTGGCTTCCTCGACGCGCGGGAACCAGCCTTCATACCAGGTTGCAGTGGCATCCTGGAGAGCCCCGTTGCGTTGCTGGCGGATGTATTCGGCAATGTCGAGCGCACGATCCAGCGCGGCGAGAGCAGCAGTGGCATCCGGCTTCCCAGCGACAGCTTCCGCAGACTTGAGCTGATGGTAGATACGGGCAAGGTCGAGCAGCATTTCAAGGTTGTGGCGATAGATCTCGGCGATGGAAGCGTAGACTTTCAAGTTATAGCGATTGAATTCAACCCGATTCTGATTCTCGTGAAGCAGGTTGAGCAGTTCATCGTTCTGTGGAAGTAATTGCCCCGCAAGCTCGAGGCGCCTGGTGTTCTGCGCCGTCCAGTCGTAACTTACGCGCAGCAGATCAGAAGAGGGCACGGGCAGATGAGGCAGCGTCTGGTCCTCCGCAAGCTGAGGAGGGTTGAAAACCTCGTGGGGATAGTCCCCCCAGAAGGGTGTGCGTGCCGTGGAAGCGACGGTTTCCCAACTCTCCTTCCAGAACTGCGCCTGGATGCTCATGAGCTGATACAAGCGGCCCATGTTTTCGGCGCCCGGACCGTAGAACAAGTTGTAAAAGGAACTCATCGACTCTGCCGGGTCGGGTGAGCGCGGATGCCAGGCGGCTGCCGAACCCGCAGCATAGCCGAGCCAGAATGTTTCCGGATGCAGTCCGGTATCAGCCCATCCGGCCACGAACACGCCCATCAAATCCGCCTGCGCGCGCTCCGGCGTGAAAGAAATCAGGTCAAACATCTCTTGCACGATTCCGGGCTTCTGGGGGGCTGGTTGATAAGCGCCCCCGGCGGGGCCGGGAAGGGCGTTGGCCGCCGGCCGGAGGTAGTAATCCGGAAACAGAAACTCTTTCCATCCCACTGTAGAAGTGAAGATCATTTGGCGGTTACCGTGAGCCTTGAAGACGGGGTCGAACTTGGGGCCGTAGACTTCACTATTGATGAGGTAGTCCGGTATGGATGAAATATCGGCCGGCTCAAGTGGGTATTCGCCCCAAAACAAAATCTGCCGGCCACGGTCATGCAAATAGCCCGCGGTTTTGGTAATGAATTCCGCAAGCAATTTGCCGCTGCCGCCCAGTTGTTTGGCGCGCGTTACCTCATCGCACCCGGAGTTTTGCGCCGTACCCACAAAATAGGGCTCGTCTGTCGACAACACAAAGTATTTGGCGCCCTTGTTTGCAGCAAGCAAGTCGTCGAACATTCCATAAAGCAGCTTATAGGTGTCTGGGTTCGTCATGCAGAACTCATAGTTGCTCTCCGCATATTCCCTCAACTTCGCATACTCCGGATGCTTCAGGATGAAGGCATCGTGCGCGGGGGCATCGAGGTAGGGAATTAGCTCAACGTGATAGTGCAAAGCGTAATCGGTGAGTTCCTGGAGCTCGGCGGGGGAGAGTGCATAGGGCTCGACCATGGGCGCGGCACTCTTGTACTGGAAGTGTCCCTCCAGCTTGATGGAAAACCCGTTAATCTTGTAAAACGCGGCCTGGCGAAGTGCGGCCTTCAAGACATCCAGGTGCTCGAGATGATGCGCATCGTCCCAGTAGATGACGCGCAATTGGCAGTCTGGCCAGTCGGTGATTTCGCCCTCAGGCAGCAGGAGTTGGCCGTCTTCGAGGTGAACCAATTGGATGAGGGTCTCGACCCCATAGAAGAGTCCGGGGGCGGCATTGGCGGTTATCAAGATACTCTGCGGTTTCAAAACCAACCGGTACGCCTGCTCGGCGAGAGAGGCTTTGTCGCGGTCCCCTGCTTCGCCGATGGTCACTGAACCGGGTGCCACGGACAGGCGGATCACACCCGCCCCGCCCCTGGTAGCCCGGCTTTCCGCAAGAGTAAGCCGGCAGCGAGCCGCGAGCTCTTCTTTCAATGTGGTGATCGCCACGTCAACAGGCTTCATCCCGCCCGCCAGCTCCAACTGCCAGCCGCTCATAATGGCAAAGTTTTTCCCGGAAAGCATCACGTTCTGAGGAGTGGGAAGAACCGTGTAACCCCGGGCGAAAAGAGGGGAGGCTGTTTCTGCCCGGGCCTGGAAACCCAGCATAGTAAGCAAGGTCAGGCCAGCTACGCCGAGGCAAGCATGTTTCCACGTTATGAGACCAAGGGAACGCATGGATTTATCCTTTCGGAGATGGACCCTCATGACAGGGGTCGGCAAAAGCATCAGAGCAGGCACGATCTGGGATGAAACGCAGACTGCCATGGAACTCGTAAGATTCACTCAATGGGTGCTGGTCGCGGGGGTCCATGCCACGCGACTCTGTGGGCGTTGTCGATTCAAATCCGCCTCCGCGCCACGCAGGGGCGGGCATCGCTACGGTGTCCGCCCCATATGAGGCACGGTGAGTGCGTTGAATTCGTGGCGTGGCCTGGGCGAGACGCCTGGGCTCCCGCCTCACGCTGGGGAAGTTTTCCTCCCCGGAATTACCAAAGGAATTTCAGAGCAAACTGAATAACGCGCCCGGCGCCAGCACCTCTTATGGTGCCGAAAGCCGAACCATCCGTGACAATACTGTCGGGGTTGCTGAAGTTCACCTGGTTGAAGACATTGAAGAACTCCGAACGGAACTGGGCTTTGTAGCGGTCCCGGAAGGCAAAATTCTTGAGGATCGAGAAGTCTGTATTGCTCAAGGCGGGCCCGCTCAGGATTCCGCGGCCCGTGTTTCCGTACGTGCCTAAATACGAGTATTTGATGCCGTCGGGAGTGCAATTGTTCTGCTCAATGTACTGAGGATTGCCCAAGGCGGCAGCAGGATCGTATGAACAAGTGGGGTCAATGAAGGCCCCCGTGTTAAAGAATTGATTGGTCATATTCGCACGGCTGGATTGACTTCGCCCGATTGTTTGTCCGTTGGTGAAGGCGTGTTGTGTTCCACCCGTCCCATCGATAGCTACGTCAGGGCCGCTGGCAAAGGTCATCGGCAGACCGCTCTGGATGGACGTGATGCCGGTAAACGTCCACCCTCCCAGCAAGGTGTTGAGCGTTCGCGTGCGGAAGTTCAAAGACGGGGTCCAGAGCCAGGAAACTACAAAGGCTTGGCGCCGGTCCCAATCTGAGCGCCCGCGCTCCGTCCGCAGATTGAAAGGATCTGATACGGTCCCACCCAGGCTGTCGGCGGAACTTGAATCAATCGATTTCGCAAGGGCATAGGAAGCTGTCACCGAATAGCCCCTACTGAATCGCTTGGTGACCTGAGTTTGGAAGCTGTGGTACCAACTCCGGAAGTCGTTGCCAAGCATGTAGCCCTGCGGTGAGAGAATGCCCGGTTCGAAAATCACGCGGTCATTGATGTTCCCCGTATTGGTGAGCGCATTCTCCAGTTGTGAACTCGTGTCATAGGCCGTTCCAGGGATAAATTTGGCGGGGTTATAGGTCCGTAAGGCTTCGATCTTAGTACCAACCTTCCCGATGTAGGATCCCTCCAACATGATCGTGGGTGTGAGTTGGTGTTGCAGGGTGAGATTCCAGGCCTGAACGTAAGGAGTCCGTAAAGAGAGATCGGTGAAGATGCCTCCCACGGGCAAGGGGAATAGCGGACAGGCGATCCCCGGGAACGCGGAAGATGGCACACAGCCAAAATTCCCCGTGGGCGCGGGGGGCGGAGGAATCTGGCCGGTCGAGCCAAAGGGATCCTCGATGCTTCCTTGGCGCGCCGAAGCCCACCCCGCGAACGGGGGATTTTCCTGGGCCTGCGAGTCGGCATTGATGGATTCATAAAACACGCCATATCCACCGCGCACGCTGGTCTTGCCATTCCCTAAGACGTCCCAGGCAAAGCCCAAGCGGGGCGCGAAATTGTTCATATCGTACGGCACCAGGGTTCGAGGAATGCCCGGGTCGCCGGGGAAGAGCACTCCCGGCGGGGCGTCGGGCCTTTTCGTGGACTGCTTCCCGAACACGACCGTGTCAATGCGGTCGTGGTTGTCGTACCAGAACAGATAGGGCTCGTACCGGATCCCCAGGGTGAGCGTGAGCCGCGGCGTCGCCTTGAACTCGTCCTGGAAGAAGAAGCTGGGGGCGTTGCTGATGTCATCGTTGTCGCGGACGCCGAAATCCAGGTTCAGGGTGCTGAATGCTCCGAGCAGGAAATTTGCGACGGGATCCCCTGAACGTGTGGTATCGAAAACAAAACCCGGCGACCCGATGAATCTCTGGATAAAGTGCAAGCGCAGGTATTCAGCCCCGAATTTGAAATCATGCCTCCCTTTCATCCAACTCAGGGTGTCGCGGATTTGATAGTTGTTGTTGAGGAAGCGCGTCGTGTAACCAGAGCCCAGATCAAACAGTCCGCCCACATTTACGTCGATCGCGCCGGTGGGAGGATATTGGGGCATGCCGATGCCCAGGCTGGCGGGCGTGAGGGTCTTGGTCTCGTGCTCGAAAGAGGTGCTGCGCAGATAGGAAAGCACAAGTTGGTTCACCACCGTAGGGTTAACCGTGTAGGTATCATTCACCGCGACACTGTCGGTTTCTTGTACAAAATTCTCGCCGATGTAGCCCGCAATGTTTCCATTTCCCCCGAACGGGGTGCTGTGAGTGTTGTGATCCACGAAGACGTGGCCAAAGATGGAGTGCTTTGAGCTCTTGTTCCAATCAAGACGACCGAAGTACATGTCGTCGTTCTTCGGGCTGGATCCGAGAGAGACTACTGTGCCGGAGGCTGAGGTCGGTACGTATTGGAGGAGGTTCTTGGCCACTGCGCTGATGCAGTTGGAATTCACAATGTTATTGGCCACACAGGGGTTGCCCGAGGTATCGGCATAAGGTCTGCCGGTGGCGGAATCCAGGGGGTTGACGAGCACCATATCGGGTAGGAGGTCTGTGAAATCACCACTGCGGTGCGCCTCGGAAGGAACTGTGGCCACCACCGGTACGGCCTGAGGCCGGTCGCGAAGGCCCTGGTAGGAGCCAAATACAAATAGCTTGTCCTTTTTGATGGGTCCGCCCGCCGCCGCGCCAAACTGGTTTTGCTTTTCCGCCGGGACGCTGTCCGAGAAGAAGTTGCGCGAGTTCAGGGCATCGTTTCGCAGGAACTCCCATATTGAGCCATGGAACCCATTCGTCCCGGCCTTGGACGCGACGTTGACCTGTGAGCCGGGATTGCGCCCATACTCCGCGTTGAAATTCGCCGTCTGGATGCGAAATTCCTGCAAGGCATCTGGTGGCGGATAGTTCATGCCGGTATTGCGCGATGGGTTGTTGAAGTAGGCGCCATCAAAAGTGAACAGGTTCATATTGGGGCGTCCGCCGTTGGCATCCATTTCCGGGCCACTGCGCGCATCATCCATCTGTTGGCGGACGCTCACACTCAAAACGCCCGGAATAATCCCTGCGAGCGAAATAACGTTCCGGCCGTTAAGCGGGAGATCGGTCACGCGACGGTCATCCACCAGTCCTGAGACCGTTGCCGAGCGTGTGTCGACCAGTGGCGCTTCGGCGGTGACGGTGACGGATTGGGTGGTTGCTCCCAGGTGCAGAGACAAGTCCAGACGAACGTTTTGGTTTATGGTGAGCAACAGGTTCGATTGGACCAAGCGTTCGAAGCCTGACTTCTCGACCGTAACGGAATAGGCTCCCGGCTGCAAAGCCGGAAAGCTGTAAAACCCTTCGGCATTGGATTCCGCTGAGCGGGAAAGGTTTTGTTGGACCAACGTTGCCGTTACCGTGGCTTGGGCAACGGCAGCGCCACTGGGGTCGGTCACATAACCACTGATGGTACCGGTGACTTGACCCCGCAATGCCGCTGGCGTGCTGACTGCAATGATAATGATAGTGAATAAGATTCCCGCAGCGATGCGTAAACGGCGAACCATCTGCATAGCCATTTCTTCTCCCTCTCAGAATGCAAGGATGAGCCTCGGCGAGAGCCCAGGTGCCACCCTGACTAGGCGCCAGCACCTGCTGTTCTCGCATTCTCCAGGACCCGACGAAAGGAGTCCCCGAAAGAGTCAAGAGCTTTGGTCGACCAACTCCCCTCCTGTGAGTCAAGCGGGCTGTGCGCCATGATCAGCGCGAGCAGGCTGATCTGGTCAAGAACCTTCATGGGTTTGTTAGTTAACTTAACTTAGCGCGAACGCTGTATACCACTGGGCCGAGGGCTTGTCAATAGTTGGTTTTGGTTGGTTTTGGCTCTCCCGTTCGGCTCTTGCGGTTTGCTTCATTTGCATTCAGTTCTTCATTTGGCTTCATGCTCTCCTCCCAAGCACTGCTCGTTTAGCGCCGGGCGGCGGTCATCCTCGTTTGCATCCTGCTTGCGAACTGCCGGCTCATCGTCGCAGCGGAGTCGCACTCCGTTACTGAGTTATGCCGCCGGGCAGAGGAATATCTTGCTCAAGGGAAGTGCGGGCTTGCCCCATGACCGCTGAACACGCGTTGGAAATGGATAGCCGATCTCCGGCGCGCGGGGGAGTTATCTCGCGGAGGGAGTCTAAGGATGAACCTCTGGGGTGGGACCGGCAAGCCGTGGGTCCAGTTCCACGGCCCGGTGGAGTGCTTCACGTGCGCCCCGCTGGTCACCCTTCTTTTCTAAAGCCAGAGCAAGATTATAGGAGGCGCGGGCATCCTCAGGTTTGAGATCGATCGCGGCCTGAAAATGCCCAATCGCGCTCTCCACCTCTCCCAGTTTGAGCAGGACACCCCCGAGGTTTGTATGGGCTTCGGCGAAGTCGGGCTTGATGACCAAAGCATCTTGAAAGGCATTTCGAGCCGAGCGCAGGTCGCCCTTCGCCAGCGCCTGCAGGCCCAGATTGTATTGAGTGTTGGCCTGCGCGAAATTGGCATCGGCACGTTGCAGCTTTTCGAGTTCCGCAAAGGCCGCGCGCGCCTCATCCTGCCTGCCTAATTGTTCGAGCGTCTGACCCAAGTCGTAGTATGCCGCGGTGCTCTTGGGGTCCAGAAACGTGGCACGGCGAAGTTCAGTCTCCGCTTGGGCAAGTTCACCCTTCCGCCGCAAGAGAAATCCCAACTGGTAATGCGCCTCGGCGTTGTCAGGGTCGAGGCGCGCTGCTGTTTCGAGCTCCGTTGTTGCCCCTGCCAGGTCGCCTTGTTGACGAAGCACGACGCCCAGGTGCAAGTGGGCGGTGACAAGATTCGGATCAATCCTGATGGCTTCCTGAAGCTCTGGAAGGGCAGCACTCAGATCGCCTTTTTGCTGCAGACCACCGCCCAACAGGTAATGCGCCTCGGCATCCTGGGGCAGCAGCCTCACGGCCGCCCGGTGTGCGGCAATGGCGGCATCGAGATGGCCCTCCTCTCCGAGCACGGCGCCGAGGTTGATCTGGGCTTCGGGAATCCCCAGGGAGGCGGCAGTGCGAAATTCCAGCGCTGCTGCGTCAAGGTCATGCTTCTTCCACAAGGCCAGACCGAGATTCTCATGGGCTTCCGGAAAGTCAGGACGTATTCCCAAGGCAGACCGATATTGGGCAATTGCTCCGTCAAGGTTGCCGTCGCGGGCCAGGACGTGTCCCCAGTTGTTCCTGGCCTCGGCGTACTGCGGGTGATGCCCGATCAGCGCCTGAAATTCTGAAATTGCGCCTTTGAAATCCCCCTCCTGCTCGAGCAGAAGTCCCAGGTTGTTTCGCGCTTCGGGGTAGTCGGGTTTCAGCGCGAGAGCTTTATGAAATTGTTCGCGAGCGGAGCTGTTGTCCTTCTCCTGAAAGAGGACCAATCCCAGATTGTAATGCGCCGCAGGAGATTCAGGCTTTTGCCCAACCACCTTTTGCAGTTCGGCAGCCGCTCCCTTGAGGTCGCCCTGCTGCGCCAGGGCAATGGCCAGGTTTTGGCGCGCCTCGACAAAGCCGGGGCGCAGCCTGAGGGCCGCGCGGAACTGCTGCTCGGCTCCCTTGAGATCGCTGCTCTCCAGTGCCCTAATGCCAAGCTGGTAGTGGGTCTCAACTGGCCCGGATTGCCCGTAGAAGTTGGCACTGCAAAACATCGTTAGAAGAACCCAGAGCCAGGGCCTTGCCGAGCCTCGTATGGAGAGCAATTTACAGCCGGATTTCCTCACCTTGCCTCGCTGAAATTAATGCGATATCCGTCCAGCAACCGCAGCGCGGACCTGTCTTGCAGGTCCGCCGCTTTAAGCTTCAAATCCCCGCGTACTCAGTCAGGCAATCCAGAGTCACGAAGATGTGGCGGTTCGAGATGCGATCAATCTACGCGCGATGCCGTGCGGACGCAATAGTGAACCGAGCTGGCGAGCGCGGGCTGAAGCGTTCGTCGGGGCGGTTCGCGAACCGCCCCGGCTCGATCCCACGCCACATTTGCTTGCGGGCGCAGCCCTGCAATTCCGCGCTTCAACCTTGCGGGCAGGACGCAATTCGGACAATTGGACGTCCCTCCGCGTCCCACTGGTAGCTGGCCACGCTGTCGCCCGTCAAGTTCCCCGCCGCATCGTAAGTGAAGCCGGACTGGGGTAGATCGCAGAGCTGCGCTCTGCGCCAGCCCGCCGCAAGCGAGACAGGAAGGCGGATTATACGCCTGATTTCGCCCCTTCGAGCCGCAGAGTCTCAACGACAGAGACTCTGCGCTACCCGCTGTAACGTGTTATTGCAGAGGCCCTGCGTCGCTGTGCAGTGCATGCCGCCGCAGACATCAAAAACGATGTCTGCGCCACCCGCCCGCGGGATGGGAGTGGCTAGTGCCGCTTGCGTGGTATTACTGGAACCGGTGGCATTTCGAGCCTCGCAAGGCGTCGGAAAAGATATGACGTTAGCTCAGCGTAGGGGCCGGGCTTCGGCGAGGTCCGTGTCACGACATGGTACCTCCCATTTTGGGCTCCTTCGATGACCCATTTCTCACCGTCCATGACCTGCACGATCACACGCGGGTCCTTGCTGTAAACCTCCTTGGTTGACATCGACCAGAAACCCGCGGCCTCGACGAGTGTGAGAAAGACGTCGACATCTGATTTAGATATTGCTTCGGTTCGACCAACTGTGATCACTCCGGCGTTTCTCTGACTCTTTGCCGCCTTGACCGCCAACGTGCCAGTCCCATCGCTCCTGACGGCTAGCCGAACTATGAACGGAGGTCGCCATGCAGGGATCAGTGTGAGCCGAAAAACTTGGGCAGTTTCTAAGGTCACTAACTCCGGCAGAGGGGCCTCTTGCATGGCACGCAGAAAGCACGCGTTGATGCTCGCTTCGAACGCCCCGTCAATTCCGAAGGCTCCTGTTGGAAAGTACTGTGGATCTGCATCCAGCGGTAAAGGTTCACGCGAACAATCCGGAACCTGCGGTGCGGTCGGGCCAAGCACCTGGTCCGATGCGATTATCGAAGTAATGGAGCTCAGTGGTGGACTGCACAGGAGCACCAAAAGGAGGGCTTTGCAGCAAGCACGCGACCGCGCTCCTCGGCCGCCACGGATTCTCACATGCATGGGAATTGCCACCCCCCACAAGATCGTTGTGTACATTGCCTTGAAGTCCTTCAGAGATAAGCGGGTAGCGCAGAGTCTCTG
>PMYF01000228.1 GCA_003171295.1 Acidobacteriota bacterium
CGTGAACAACGCATGGCAAACCCGGATTTCTCACCACGGGTTTGGCAGGCCGGGGCTAAAACAGGCTGCGGAAAAAACCCTTACACTGTCATCCTGAGGAGGCGAAGCCGACGAAGGATCTCTGTATTTGCTTGAAAATTCAAATACAGGGATCCTTCGCTACGCTCAGGATGACAGCACGGAAGAATTTTTCCGCAGCCTGTCTTGGCAAGCTCAAGTATCCGCCTAGCCAAGGCGCTGGAGGGGCTCGACAGACCGCCCGTCAGCATTTCTGGATTGGACCCCGTTCAGCATTTCGTAATAACTCCAGGTCAATTTCTTCCCACGGGGGCTGAAAATTCTGAAGTGCAGGAGCCGTGCACGTTGCAGGAACAAGGCCAGCGTGGTGGCCAGGACACCGAACCCATATTTTACGCTCCTTCGGAAGTTAATGGAGGAGGCTTCGTGAAAATATCTTGTGGGACAGGATACTTCCCCTATGCGGAAGCCAAAAAGGATGCATTGGGCCAGCATCTGATTGTCGAAAACAAAGTCATCCGAGTTTTCAAGAAGAGGCAGCCTTGACAGAACTTCTTTTGAGAAGGCACGGAAGCCAGTATGATATTCAGACAGTTTCGCTCCGGTCAGGAGGTTCTGAAAAGCCGTGAGCGACCTGTTGGCCAGGTACTTGTAAAGGGGCATGCCTCCTTTCAAGGCCCCTCCTCCAATAATTCTCGAGCCTAGGACCACATCATAAACCTCATAAGCGATCATGCTCGCCATGGCCGTGACCAGTAACGGAGTGTACTGATAGTCAGGATGAAGCATAACCACGATGTCCGCCCCGGCAGCCAGCGCCTCACGGTAGCAGGTTTGCTGGTTACGTCCGTAACCGTAGTTCTTGTCGTGCCTGTAGGTGAGAAGGCCCAGGCTTTGGGCCAGTTGGGTGGTGCGGTCCGAACTGCCGTCATCAACCAGTATCCTGATGTCGACGGCGTCTGCTATCTCCTTCACCGTTCCTTCCAGCGTTTTCTCGGCGTTGAAAGCGGGGAGCACGACTGCGATTCGCCGGCCATTGATCATTTCTTAGTCACCTCTGTGAAATACCCTGCTCCATCGAACCTAAGGAACCGAGATAGGCTCGACGTGCCCCTGTTCTGGGGCTTGCGAGTTCACGTTTGCCAAATAAGCACCAGATGTGCTTGCCTGGATTTCAGGTGCGAGGGCGGCCTCAGCCAGTCGGTCGAGGCACAAGGACAGAAAGAGTAGCAACCAACACATCTTATACCACCAGGTTGACAGAAAGACCGCGTTGACCAGATATGCCACCATCCCCGCCTGAAGTCCCAAGGCTATGGGGAAAAGACCGCGCAGCCGGCCCGTCTGGGTTCGGCGGCGAACCCGTCCCAGCATTCTAAAGCTGACCACCCACATGCCCAGAAAGATGAGCAGTGCCGGAACGCCCAACTCCGCGGCAACTTCGACGTAGGTATTGTGGGCGATGGAATCCACCTTGATATTTCTAGGCTGGTAGTCAGGCATTACGGCCTTGAAGTTCTCCAGCCCAACCCCGAATATGGGGTGGGCCGTTATCATCTTCCAACCTGCCTGCCAGGCAGTGATCCGCGCCTCTTTCGCCAGATAGTCTGAGTGGCTCGGGTGAAGTAACCGGTCGAAAGCTGAGTGCGAGCCGAGCAGGCCGACGGGCAGGAGCAGCACAGCAGCCAAGGCCAGATTGCGGGCCCGGCGGCGAGAATGCCAGATCAGGAACAGGAAGGATGCCATCATACCCAGAAAGCACCCCCGCGAGGCGGCGAAAGTGGTCCCCAGCACGCAGCAGGCAAAGCATCCCAGGCAGAGGATCTTCTCCCACCGGGGCCGCTTGCCGAAGGCCCAGAGGAAGGCCAGGGGCATCCACAGCCCCGCGATCAGGGCGTACTCATTGGGATCTGAGAGCATGCCTCCGGGGCGGAACCCGGCATAGAGACCATGGTATTTCTGCCACTCCCGAATGGCGTAGAGGGACGTGAAGCCCATTGCTCCAATGGCCACCAGCAAGGACCGGCGCAACCTGAGCCGGGAGTTCACCAGCGTTAACGTGGCCACGAAGAGGAGAAAGATCGACACAAGGTGCGAGTAACCGCCCAGCGGGTCAGCCAGATGGCCTTCCTGCACCAGGTAGGAGGAGCACTGGAGGAGGAAGAAGACGGCGAACCACCAGGATGTAGCGCTTTGAAAGAATGGGGGCCTGGACCCTTGGAGGAGCCGAACCACTGCCACAAGGAAGCAGAGGAGACCCACCAGCTTGACGATGGTGAACGTGCCGGCAAGCTGGTATCCCCAGAAGCGGTGCGTTTCCAGGGGCAAAATAGCAACGAGCCAGTAAAAGAAAATCACGGTTTAGCCTTGATAAGACGAATGCCGCATACGGAATAGTTATTTCGATTACTATCTGTGTTAAAGAATGCGCCGAAGGAGCCGCACTGCAGGCCCCTCCTACTGGAACTGCATGTGGCGGAAGCAATCGCGCTGGGAGATATGGAATTCTTCCGGCGTGAGGGCCAGGCGTTCGAGAAGGGTCGGGAGTTCCGGAGGAAGCGGGGGCTTCTGCTGCTCCCTTACGATCTCTTCAAGGGCGGCGGCGCGATCTCTTTGGCCGGCGCGGATCTCGGCGCTGTAACGCAGTGCACCGGGGACAAGGCCAGGGACGCGGACCCGGCGCAGGTACTGGGCCACGGGCTCGATGCGGCAGTCGATATGCTCGTCGCGGTCCGGCAACACTTGCCATCCCATTTCGGTCGTAATGGTTTGGAAGATCGTTTTGTAGTTCCAGTCCATAAAATCAGGCAACTGAATCTCAACCACTCCGAAAGGAATCCTTTGGCCGGACAGGAGGAACAGGCCGCGCTGGATCTTTTCCTGCAGGTTCCTGTCGAAGTCCAAAAGGCCCACGTCTTCCGGAAACGGTTTGGCCTGCAGCACCTTCCGGAAGAAGGAATACGTGCCATCCTGAAAGATTTCCGGCACGAGTCGCTCTTCCGTTCGCTGGGACGTCCCCGTGAAAACTAACGGAGTCTTAAATTGCCGGGTCAGCGCAAACGTGCCGGCGCAGATACCCCTCATACACGCAGGGCAGAACAGACCGGTGTGGTGGAGAAAGTGTGCATAAAGCCTCATCAGGCGCGAGGGGTTTGGCCGGACGATAATATGGTCAGCGTTGGACCGTTGGATCGCGCTCTCAATATTTTGGCGAGCGATGTCCGACTGGAAACCATTGTCGAAAGTGAAGGCCAGAACCTTCAGCCCAAACTTTTGCGTCGCGAGGTAGAGGCAATAGGTGCTGTCTTTTCCTCCGCTGAGCGGGACCAGCGCGTCGTACCGCCTTGCTTTCTTCTTTGCCCATTTGATGAAGCGTTCGAGTCGAGCCAACCTCTCGCCGCGGGTGCGGTTCCAGGTCTCATCAGCGCGCTGGAACTCCCGGCAATGGTTACAGCGACCCGCTGCGTCCAAATCGATTCCAGGGTAGGAACTCGGCGTGGCGCAGGTCGAACATATCTGAGGCTGCT
>PMYF01000632.1 GCA_003171295.1 Acidobacteriota bacterium
CTGATGGATATATGGATAAGTGGCCGGTTGCGCGGGGCGTTGTTCTCAGACCACTTACCCACATACCCACAGGTTCTACGGCGACGACGGCTGCTGACATCAGGTGATCTGTGCAACGGGTACGGCAGCGATGGACTGCAGGCGTCGCTGGCGCAGTCGACGCATGCGCGCAGCAGCGCCGGCCCGTTGCGCCTCGTCCCGGCAGTCTTGACTGCAGAAGCGGGGCAGTGGCCCGGGAAAGTGTTCAACCTCAGCGGTGGTCTGGCACCAGGCACAGGTGAGCGTGACCAGCTGCGCCTGGATCCGGTGGATCCGGGTCGGCAGCGCCGGGGCCTCCGGCTCAGCCGGTAGGGCGCAAGCTGACCGCCCTTCTGCCTCCTGCCGGCAGGTGGTGGTGCAGTAGGCACGTGGCGGCTGGCCGTCGCACTGTGTCCAGTGCACACCGCACTGTGCGCAGACGCGCGGCACCTCGGGATAGCGTGAACGAGCCATCGACTGCTCCTGGCCGTTACGGGTACTCAGTAGGCGTAACCGACGCCCCGCGGTGCGCGGTCGTGCCCGCACTAACCGGCGGTCTCTGCTGCCACAGGGAGCGCCGACGCCGCGCGCCCCTTGGTCCGATACGACGGGCCGGTCAGATAGAAGACCTCGCCATGGTGCAGGAGGCGGTCGAGCAGGGCGGCGGCGAGGGAGACGTCCTGCACAATCTGCGCCCATTCGGTCAGGCTCTTATTCGAGGTAATGATGGTCGGCCGGCAGGTGTACCGGCCAGCAATGATCTCGTAGAGCGCGGGGCCAAACGCGGCGTCCGTGGGCAGATAGCCCAGTTCGTCCAGGATCAGCACATCGGTGGTCAACAAAGGCTTGAGCAGGCGTTGCCGGCCCAGCGCCGACGTCGTCCGGCGCAACTGGGTGGCCAAGGTTTGCGCGCTGACAAAGCGGGCGGTGGCGCCGAGCTGCACCTGTTTGGTGGCCAGACAAATGGCCAACATAGTTTTCCCCAGGCCGGGCGGGCCAATCAGGGTCACCGTGGTCGCCTGGCTGACGAAGGTGGGGTCGAGATAGCGCAAGACCACCTGCCGCTTGAGGTCGGGTCGGAAGCGGAAATCGAACTGTTCGATCGTGGCGGCGAAGGGAAAGCCGGCCTCCTGCAGCCGGCGGGCGGTCGCGGTGTTCGTCCGCGCGATGCACTCCTCCTCGAGCAGCCCCTGGAGGAAGTCCGTGTAGCTGAGTTCTTGTTCGGCGGCACGTTCCAGCCAAGCCGGCAAGACCGCGGCGGCCTGCGCGAGATGGAGCTGCACGAGCAGTGGCGCCAAGGGGTCGGTCATCGGGCCACCTCCGTCCGCTCCAGGTGCACCCACGCTTCATAGACCTGCAACGATCGGTCGACCGTGGTTTGGGCGGGCTGGCCCGGCACGACCAGGCGTAGCGGCGGCGGGCTGGGCCGGGGATGGTTGAGCAGTACGGCCAGCGCGTCGGCCTGGTACGTGCCGGCCTCATCGGCGAGGGCCATAGCGGCCAGGAGATCCGCCGTGCCGTAGGTCTGACCTAGGGCATAGACCGCCCGCAGTTCCTCCGGCAAATGGTCGCGCTGCCGCGAGGAGAGGGCCGCCAGGAAGGTGGGCGCCACGCCACCTAAACGCAGCAGCGTGTCCCGATAGAGCATGGCCGCTGCCCGCGGCTTGCGCCCGAACAGCGGCGCAAAGTGTGCGGGATCGACGATCCGTTGCCGCGCACCATCGCGCGCGCGCGGATGATCGGCCAGGCAGAGCTGGTCCCGCCAGATCCGCACCCGGTCGCGGTGCAGGCGAATGGTCACGGGGGCGCCAACATGGGCAATAGGCACCGAGTAGCGATTGCCCCGCACGGCCACCAGCGCTTCCGGTGACTATGTGGCAAGCCCACTCCACATTGGCCGTTACAACGTGAGAGTGGAGAAGGAAGGGTTCAAGACCGCCGTCGCGGGCCCCATTGAGCTGCAAGTCCAGCAGCGCGCAGAAGTGAACGTGACGCTGGAAGTGGGTCAGACATTGCAGACCGTCGAAGTGAAAGAAGTGACCCCCTTACTGGAGACTCAGACCTCTGAACTCGGCCAAGTGGTGGACACCCAACGCATGGTGACACTTCCATTGAATGGGCGGAACTTTGCCCAGTTGGCGTTCCTCACCGCGGGCATCGCTCCCACCGAGCCGGGTGCTCGCAATGAAAGCAGTTACGGCTTCAGTTCCAATGGCGGGCGCTCCTACCAGAACAATTTCCTTCTGGATGGTATTGATAACAATTCGAACCTCACCGACCTGCTCAACGGAACCAGCTTCGTGGTCCAGCCTTCCGTGGATGCCTTGCAGGAATTCAAGGTGCAAACCAACGCCTACAGCGCGGAATTCGGGCGCGGCAATGGTGCGATTCTGAACGCGACCATCAAGTCGGGCACCAACCAGTTCCACGGGGTTGGTTACGAGTTCCTTCGCAACGACAAGCTGGATGCGCGCAATTTTTTTGACGCCTCCCGCGGGGCTTATCAACAGAACCAGTTCGGCGGCACGATTGGCGGGCCCATCCGCCTGGGGCGACTCTACGACGGGCGAAACCGGAGTTTCTTCTTCTTTGACTATGAAGGCCTCCGCGTTCGCCAGGCGCGCACCTTGACGGCAACGGTACCAACGCCGGCCGAGCAGGCTGGGGATTTTTCATCCCTGCTGGACATGACCTCTCCCACCGGCGTGCTTGACTGCAACAGTCACATGACTTACGCCGGTGAAATCTTCGATGTGCGGCAGGCAGGCACGGCCAGTGGTAGTCCCACTGGCCAGTGCGGCGTGCCTTTCGGCTACGACGTGGCGGGAAACCCCTTGAATGTCATCCCCACTACTGCGATGGATCCATTGGCGGCGAAGCTGCGGAGCCTGTGGCCGGCGCCGAACACTTCCGGGGCGGGTTACAACTTCCTGTCTACCCCCAAGCGGACGGAGGACCGCAACAACTTTGATGCCCGGGTTGACCATAAGTTTTCGGACAAGGACACTTCGTTTTACCGGGTCAGCTATGAAAAACAACCGAGCACCATTCCCTCCGTCTTTCAGGCGACGGGTGGAAACGGTATCGACTTCGCGACCGGCAACGAAGTGAACTTCTACTTGGGATCTGCTTTGAGCGAGACCCATATCTTTACACCCCGCCTCGTGAACGAATTCCGCTTCGGATACAACCGCGTGAACTCGCACCGGTACCAGTTCAATTACAACCAGGACGTTTCTGCCACGCTGGGGATTCCAGGCGTGCCTTACGCTCCCCTGAACGGCGGCATGCCGGAGATGGACGTCTCGGGGGTGGACTCGATCGGTGACCCTACCTACCTGCCCTCGCTGGAGATCCAGAACACCTTCAGCCTGAACGACAACCTCACCTGGATTCGCGGCCGCCACTCGCTGAAGTTCGGCGGTGAGTTCAAACACGAGGAGTTCACCATCTTCCAGCCGGCAGAACCCCGCGGGCAATTGGGTTTCGAACCGCTCTTCACCGATAACGCCGGCGCTCCGGGCTCGGGTGGCGCGGGTCTGGCCTCGTTCCTGGTCGGCCTGCCCGATAGTGGCGCCATCACCAACCTTCACAACGTGGACTATGTGCGGCCGGACTTCTCGTTCTACGTACAGGATGACTTTAAGGTGAGTTCGCGGCTCACCCTGAACCTGGGGGTCCGGTACGACCTCTTCATGCCGGTCATGGAGAAGTACAACGCGGAGGGAACTTTTGACCTGGCCACAGGGACCCTCTATGTGCCCAAGGGCCAGACCGCGCAGCTAACGCCGATCATCCAATCCATCGTACCGATCAGCGCCACCGCGCCTCGTGGGCTGGTGCCCGTGAATAAAACCAATATTGCCCCCCGCATCGGGTTCGCTTACAAGGCTGCCGATAAACTGGTGCTGCGGGGTGGCTATGGGATCTTTTTCGCCGGTTACGAGACCGGGCCGTGGTCAAATCCCAGCCCGGCTTTCAATCCCCCCTTCTTCGTGACGGAGAGCTTCACCGTTCCCTGTCCGTCGCCCTCTGCAAACCCGGCGGCCGGCCAACTGGATTGCAGGATTCCGCGGCTCAACAACTTCTCAAATGGATTTCCGTCCGATGCGCTGTCCAATCCCAACACGCCCCAGTTGCTCGGGTTGGACCCGCATATTCGTACACCCTACATGCAACAATGGCACCTCTCGGCCCAGTATGAATTGCCCTTTGACACGATGCTGGAGATTGGCTACGGGGGCTCCAAAGGAACCAAGCTCTACACGTTCTTCGACGGCAATGAACCCACGCCGACTACTGACTCCACCGCCGCCTATGCTCCCCGCCGGCCGGTCCCCGTGATCGACTCGTCGATCAGCATCTTCAGCTCCGCGGGAAATTCCAGCTACAACTCCCTTCAGGCGCGAGCTGAAAAACGCTTCTCTCACGGGGTCTCCTTGATTGCGAGTTACACCTGGGGCCATTCCCTTGATAATGAGTCGGCGGCCAACCTGGGATCCAATAATAACAGCGGGCCCCGGTTCTTCCGGGCCGATCCGGGATGGGAACGCGGGAATTCTGATTTCGACATCCGCCAACGTTTTGTTCTCGGGTACATTTGGGAATTGCCTTTCGGGCGAGGCAAGCGCTTCGGGCCCGGTACGGGCAGCGCGCTGAATCAGGTGCTGGGTGGCTGGCAGGTTTCCGGGATCACCACCATTTCCTCGGGTAACTGGCTGACCATCACCGACGGCAATGGGAACTTCTCGAACTCCACGGGCGGGCAGCGGCCAGACTTGGTTTCCGGCCAGAGCGCCAATGGCAAACCCTGCGTCGCCGGAACATTCTTTAACACTTGCGCCTTCACCGACCCTCCCTTGGGATCATTTGGCAACGCAGGCCGGAATATCATGCAGGGGCCCGGCTTCCAAGTCTGGGATATGTCGCTGCTGAAGGTGTTCCCAATCCGGGAGAAAAGTCGCGTGGAATTCCGCGCGGAATTCTTCAACCTGCCGAACCATACCAATTTCACTCCGAGCTGCGCTTACTGCGCCAGCCCCCTGGATATGGCCAGCGGGAGTTACGGGTTTACGACCTCTGCCAAGTCGCCACGGCAGATTCAGTTCGGGCTGAAGTTCTATTACTGATCCTTGGCTGCAGCATCTGGAAGGCCCCCGCACTCATCCCGGGGGGGCCTTCCAGCTTGTGGTCCCTCAGATAGGTGCGAGAATGGTGTTCCCGGTTACTGGGGCGCGGGTCTTCAAAGTAGTCCACGCGCAAGCCCACTTCCCCCCCCTTCCGGGCCCGCGCATCCTTGTGGCCACACCCTTTGCAGAGGTTAACCCGGGAGATCTGCCCGCAGGCCCGAGCGCGAACATCCCCTGAACTGCGACTGCGACGACTCCCCCCATGCCTTTCCATTTTCAACCCTGCAACGTGCTCCCGAATCTCAACGCAGCCGCGCGGCAGTTGCAGGAAGCCGAGAGGCATTTGGAGGGCTCTCCACCCTGCGAGCGTCTGCCGGTTCTTTGAGCGATCCCCCGAGGGCGGCGCAGAAGGAGGCACTCGTCAGGCCCTCCCGGTCAGATGACCTCTCTGATGGAACCTGGAATTGGAACCGATTTAAACATACGTTAATGTAATTTTAACCTTGACAATTAGCCGCTTTGATTGTCAGATTATGTTCTTCCAGTATGTTTACGATGTTGGTGTGCAAGGATCTTTCCGAGGCTCGAAGAGTCTGATGCCGATGTTCCGAGAGCCCTCGCTCCAGCCGCGAAGAACCCCATGCTCGCGCCATGAGGCAAGGATGGGCTCGTCCTCTCTTTTTGAACCCGATCCAACCGAGCGCCAAGCAGACCACGTGGGGCGGAAGCGAGTGGGGCCTCGCACACCATTTCTTAGAGAGATTCGGTTTGGGAGATAAGACCGAAGATGATTCTAGCGTAAGTCAAGACGTCGGGTCTCATACGAGTTCAAGAAATACAAGGTCAGCACATTCCGTGAAGTCGTAATCTGGTTCCGAAACTGGCCCCTTAGAAAAGGAGGGGCCGAAGCTGCTGAAGGGGCGGTCGCATCTTGATTCGAACCTTGGGAGCGCAACGTGACCTCTTTCCTGCGGGCAATAGGGAGGTCCCAAACGCCATGAGTTGCCATCTGGCGCGAGCAATGGTGGTTCTCGGTTCGATCCTCCCGCCGGGACAAACCCCTGCCGGAGAATGTGATTCAGGAGGCGGACAATGACAAGGTATCGCGAGTGGGTAACGGGGCGAGGATGTGCTGGTACTTGCATTTTGGTAATGCTTTTGACCTTGCTGCTGGGCGCGGAGCCTTCCTTCGGCCAGACAGTGAACGCGAGTCTATCCGGAGCTGTAGTGGATCCCACGGGTGCCCTCATACCCGACGCGTCCGTGGTTGCGACGGAGGTGAACACCGGCATCGGCACTACGACGGTCACAGATGCCAACGGAAATTACATCCTTCCCTCGCTTTCTCCGGGCCATTACAGCATTAGGGTGGAAAAAACGGGTTTCAAGGCCACCGTGCTCTCGGGCATCCAATTGTTGGTCGATCAGAAGGCGCGCATGGATGTCCAGTTGCAGGTCGGAGAGTTAAGTACGAAGGTGGAGGTTACGAGCGCAGCGCCGCTCGTTGAAACCAGCACCGCCAGTGTCGGGACCGTCATTGGTGCGCAAGAAGTAGTGGGCCTGCCTCTGAACCTCAGGCGGTTCGGGGCGTTGGCCGTACTGGTTCCGGGCACCGTCACTGACAACGGCGGGTTCGCCTCGAACGCGCAGGGCTCACCTTTCAGCGAGACCACTTACAGCGCGAATGGCGCCCGCTCCGCCAGCAACAATATTCTGATCGACGGCGCGGATTCCAAGAGCTTAAGCTACGGAGGTTTTGCTTTGCAGCCTCCTCCGGATGCCATCCAAGAGTTCAAGATTCAAACGAACATTTACTCGGCGGCCTTTGGCAAGACCGCCGGCTCCACGATCAACCTGGTGACCAAGTCAGGCACCAACGGGCTGCATGGAAGTGCTTACGAGTTCTTGCGGAACGATGCGCTTGACGCACGGAACTTCTTTGCTACCGGCCGGCCGGAATTCCGGCGCAACCAGTTTGGGTTTACGGTGGGCGGACCCGTGCGCAAGAACAAGACTTTCTTTTTTGGAAATTATGAAGCGCTGCGCCAAGTCAAGGGCTCATCACTCACGTCGACAATCCCCACAGCCGGTCAGCTCCAGGGAGATTTTAGCGGTGCTCTGACGGGCAACAAAACGAACCTCTGCAACCCCGACCACTTGCACCATCCGGAGCTCGATGCGCCGGGCCTGACCTACGACACCGGTCAACTGTTTGACCCTGCCTCGGAATCTCTGTTTACCTGCCCGGCGGGCAGTGCCAATACGGGCTCCGCAGTCCTGATCGGCAACCCGATTCCCGGAAACATGATCTCGAGTATTGACCCCGTAGCGCAGAAGGTCATCGCGCTCAACGCTTTTCCCGTCCCCAATCGGCCGGGGTTCCCGAATTTCGTAAACCAGAAACCCTTGACGCGCAACGATTTCCAGTTCGGAGTGCGAATCGACCACAATTTCAGCGCTAAGGATCAACTCTCGGCGCGGTACCTTTTCGGTGAAGCCAACATCTTCGATTACTCGAATGCGAACACGACTCTGCCTGGTTTTGGCGATACGATTTACTTCCGCGGCCAAAACATGGCGTTGTGGTGGACGCATACTTTCGGGTCCCATCTGCTCAACGAGGCACGTTTTGCATTCCAGCGCAATTACGATGTTTCCCCTTGTGAGAAGTGTCCCTATCCTGCAGGCTTCATAGCGGGACTGGGCATCGCCAATCTCCACGGTCTCACCCCCAAGGACGAGGGGTTCCCGTACTTTGGCTTCGTCAACTTTGCCGGTGTTGGGGATGCTGGTTATGTTCCAACGATCAACCCCGACATGACGGAAAAATATGAGGACAACTTGACCTGGACGCATGGCCGACACACTGTTGTCGTGGGCACAGACATGCAGTTCTGGCAAGTTTTCCGCGCCGAGACTCCTTTCAACACCCACGGCCAACTGTACTACAACGGCCAGTTCTCGGGGCTGGGAGGCGAACTTCCGGACGCGACCGGAATCAGCGACATGGCTGATTTCTTGTTGGGCTATCCCGACAACGCGGCACGGACGCTGCGCTACTTTAACAACAATCAGGTCGGAGGCGGGATCTGGAACTGGTACGCCCAGGATGATTTCAAGATTGGGCCGAATTTGTCTTTCAATGTTGGCCTTCGTTACGAGTACAGGCGTCCATCGGTGGACAAGCGCGATAACTATGTGACCTTTGTGCCTCTGGGGCCGAAGTTTTCGGGACCGGGCAATGGTACACTCGTGACGGCAGCCAATGACACTCTCAATGATTCCCTCTGTACCGATTCTTTCTATTCGTACTTGCATACCCCGGACGGCCGGTGTTTGGTCGCTAGTTCAGCCGAACGAGCCAAGCTCGGATTTACTGGCCGCACCCGCCGATCGCTGATCTACCCGGACCGAAAAGACTTTGCCCCGCGCCTTGGTATGACCTGGCGCCCAACAAGTTCAGACAAGCTCGTTGTGCACACCGGCTACGGCATTTTCTACGACCTGCCTAATTTCAACCAACTGCATTTCGTCAACAACAACCCCGTATTCTCGCCATCCCAGATTTACAACACCACTTTCGGCGCTCCCCCTCCCGTAACCAACGGTGCGCCGACCACGTCGACCACGGTATTTGCCGCGGGTGGTATTCCACCTCTTAGTCAGCAGTTTGTTTCGTTGTATGTCTCGCCCAACTACCGGGCGCCCTACATGCAACAGTGGAGTTTCGGCCTGTCTTCCCAGTTAGCGCAAAACTGGGCCGTGGAGATCAATTACATCGGAACCAAGGGGACGAGGCTGGGCAACTTGCACTTGTTTGCTAATCAGCCAGAACCCGGAGTAGGGGACCTCCAGTCCAGGCGTCCCTATCCGGATTTCAACATCATGCTCTTCACCACCCCCGACGCTAATTCCGTCTACCATTCCCTGCAGGGAAAGCTGACCAAACGCTTTTCCAACGGTTTCACTTTGCTGACTGCTTACACCTTGGCTCACTCGATCGATGACAACGAGGGCGACGAGGGGTTTGCAGGCGGAGTTGGCAACTCGGCGCCGCAAGATGACAATAACCTCAGGGCGGACCGCGGGCGCACCGAGAATGACGCTCGTCAGCGGTTGGTCTTCAGTTATGTTTGGCAATTGCCTATCGGAAAAGGCAAGCGCTTCCTGGACCGTGCGGGATGGGTAGGGCAGGTGCTGGGGAACTGGCAGACTTCCGGTGTCGTAAGCCTCCAATCAGGCTTTCCTTTCACCGTACAATCCGGCCAGGATTTCTCCAACACCGGCACACTGAACGCGCGTCCCGACCGGACCTGCAACGGTGCGGGAAACAGGACCGTCGATAGTTGGTATGATACAAGCTGCTTTACGACGGTCGCTCTGAACGCCGCCCTGACTTCCGGGCAGCCCCGCTTTGGCAATTCCGGACGAAACATCTTGACTGGGCCTGGGACGGACAACTGGGATTTGGCGCTACTCAAGGACTTTCAACTTACCGAGCGCTTCAAACTTGAGTTCCGCTCCGAATTCTTCAACTCCCTCAATCATGCCCGTTTCGGGTATCCGGGAGGCATCGTGGGGAGTCCCACGATGGGTGTCATCACCACAGCGGGTGAGCCACGGGATATCCAATTTGGCTTGAAGCTCTCTTTCTAGTCCTGGTTCCGGGTCGGGTTGGGGATCGCGATGAATGCTAAGGGGGGCGAAGTTCTGGGCATAGCCCGCATGCCCCCCCGAGGGCTCCCATCAGGCATATTCGCGATTGCGGTGTTTCGATGGGAAGGGGATTATCCCTGCCGTGCCTGCCTTCCACCCTTATAATCTTTTGCCGTTGCATGAGCCCAGAGTTGTTGGGAGGGAAGAGCTATGAGAATACGCACTCTCGGCAGTCGGGAGTTTGCTTGGGTGCTTATGGGGGCGCTCGTTGGCATGGGTCCGTTATGGGCGCAAGGAGACAATCTGCTGCCGCAGCCGGCGAAAACCGCCAGGCAAGAGGGCAGGTTGGCGATTGCCGGATCGTTCCGCGTCGCCTTGCAAGGCTACGTCGAGCCGCGGCTGCGGGCGGCGGGAATCCGCCTGGTCGATCGCCTGGCTCAGCAGACCGGCATTCCGATGGATTCCGCTCCCCTGACTGACCCCGCGCAGGCCACGCTGGTAGTTCGGTGTGATCATGCGGGGGAGGCCGTGCAATCGCTTCGGGAAGATGAGTCCTACCGTTTGGAGATTACCTCGCGCCAGGCGCGTCTGGAAGCCGCCACGCCGGTGGGAGTCTTGCGCGGTATGGAAACTTTCCTACAGTCGGTCCGGCTGGACCAAGACGGCTTCGGCGTGCCGGCCATGACCATTGACGACAAGCCTCGCTTCCCCTGGCGCGGGCTCATGATCGATGTGTCCCGGCGCTGGATACCTCTTCCCATTATCCTGCGGAACCTGGACGCCATGGCGGCTGTCAAACTGAACGTTCTGCACTGGCACCTGACGGACGATCAGGGATTCCGCGTGGAAAGCCTGCGCTTCCCCAAGCTTCATCAGATGGGTTCCGACGGGTTCTACTACACCCAGCAGGAGATCCGCGACGTGGTCGCCTACGCGCGCGAGCGCGGCATTCGCGTCGTCCCGGAATTTGACGTGCCCGGCCATATCACCAGTTGGCTGGTGGGTTACCCGGAACTCGCCAGCCGGCCCGGCCCCTACACCGTTGACCGTGCTTTGGGAATCCGCGACCCCGCGCTGGATCCCACCCGGGATGAGGTTTACGCGTTCCTGGATGCCTTCATCGGCGAGATGGTCCAGCTCTTCCCGGACGAGTACTTTCACATCGGTGGAGACGAGGTGACGGGCCGGGATTGGCGCGAGAATCCTCGCATTCAGGGATTCATGCGCGAGCACGGGATGAAAGACCATCGTGACCTGCAGGCATATTTCAACCAGCGCTTGCTTCCCATCCTGCAGAAATACGAAAGAAAAATGGTGGGCTGGGATGAAATTCTCCATCCTGACCTTCCCAAGGACATTGTGGTGCATTCCTGGCGGGGCCAGCGATCATTGGCTGAGGCCGCGCGGCATGGGTACATGGGGATTCTTTCCACGGGATATTACCTTGATCTGATGCAGCCGGCATCGCTTCACTACGGAGTCGATCCGTTGGGGGACGGGGCCGCCGGTCTCAGTGAATCGGAGCAAGCCAGGATCCTGGGGGGCGAGGCCTGCGTCTGGACGGAGAACATCGATATGGAGAATATCGACGCCGCGGACTGGCCCCGGAGTGCAGCCATGGCGGAACGGCTCTGGTCTCCGGCCCAGGTCAAGGACGTCGACTCCATGTATCGTCGCCTGGAGGTCGTGAGCCGCCAACTGGAATGGATGGGGTTGACGCACCGCAGCAGTTCTCGCCTGATGCTCGAACGGCTGGCGGGCGATGGCGACCCCGCCACCTTGCGGCGCCTTGCCGGGGCCCTCGCGCCGCTCAACTGCGATGTGCGGCGGCGAGTGCATCCTTACACCAGCCTGACGCCGCTCAACCGGCTGGTGGATGCCATTCCTCCCGAAAGCGATGCCGCACGGGAATTTGACCATCTGGTGAAGCACTGGCCGGCCAACCAGGCGAAGATCCGTGAGCAACTGTCTCAGTGGAAGCAGGTTGGCGCGGAGGTGGCTCAACTGGTTCACGGCTCGGCCCTGCTTCAGGAAGATGTGCCTGTGGCGGCGAGCGTTTCAGCCGTAGCGGAGGCCGGACTCCAAGCGTTGGACTATCTCGAGCACGCAAAACCGGCGCCCAAGGCCTGGGTGGCTGAGCAAACAGCTCTTCTCGACCGGGCGGGCAAACCGCAGGCGGAAATGTGGATCGTGATCGTGCCTTCTGTGCGCAAACTGCTTCAGGCCGCAGGGGCAGGGAAGTAATGCACCGACATCGTTCGAAGCTGGAAGCGTCAGAGGAAGAACGGTAGGATAGGGCCGAATGAGTAACCCGGCTTTTTACTACCTCGAGGCGGAGGACAGCCGGTGTAGGAGATAGTTCTGGCGAAACTTAGGGACTCGCAGGCTGCGCGGCTTGCTTCTTCTCCCACAGCGTTATCAGGAGGGTGCTCCCCAGGACCAAAATCCCCCCGATGACGCCCGTCAGAGATAGCCGCTCGCCCAGCCAGATTGCCGCGATAGGCACTCCAAAAAACGTAATCAAGTAATTCGAAAGGGCGGTCTGGATAGCGTCCAGTTTCTTCAGCGCCTTGAGATAAAGCACCATGGAAAGAAAGTTGTGGAAAAAAATAAGCAGCAGCAGCCCTATCCACGTCCGGGAAGTGAATTGGGGGATGCGCGCAAAGACATCTCTTTCCTGAATCAGGACGAAAGGAGTCAGAATGAAGAACATCGCCAGGTACGTATAGAAGAGCATTTCCATGGGTGTGTATCGTTCCATCATCTTCTTGCCATAGGTGTTGTAGAAGCCGCTGCCTGTATAGCCCAGGAACACCAGCAGGTTCCCCGCCCCGAAGCCTTTCCCGAAGTTCATGTGACGGATATCCGAGGCGGAGCAGAGCATAACCCCAAATAAGGCGAGTCCAAAGCTGATCCAGCGCGTCGAGGTCATCCGTTCACGCAGGATGATCGCGGCCATGATCGCCATAGTGATGGGACCCGTAAGAGCGATCAGGGCCGCATTGCTGGCCAGTGTCATGCGCGTACCCCAGGTGGTCCACACCTGCGCGGGGAAGACTCCCAGAACAGCCATCAGGAAATAGAAAAAGATATCCTTCCTTCTACGCCGGTCCGGCTCCCGGTCCTTTCGCTGTTCCCTCCGGACCAGAGGGTAGAGCATTAGCGTGGCCAGGGTCATAGGCCCCCACACCGTGAACAGCGTGCCCACCTGGTCCTGGACTAACTTGATACAGGTGAATTGCAGAGCCCACATCAGATTGCAACTGAACAGGAAAAACCAGGAACGCATAGAACTTACTCCCAGAGAGGTTTGGGGATTGGTATCACGAAGTCGAATTTCGCTTGGTTCTTTTCGCCCTCGCCCAGCCTATGTTTTCAGCGCCCGCCAGAGTATCACGTAATGGCGACCTCTATCAGTCCGCTTATATCTTTATGAAGATCTTGTGCTGGTACAGCCAGTAGCAGAGGTACCACATGACCAGGAAGATGCAGAACGATTGTGCCACGGGGGCGAGAGTCCCGAGAAAGGAGAAGCCCCGTGTAAACGTTCCCACTACGTCGTTGATCCATTCGGTTGCAACGATATGCACGCAATAGATGAAGATGGAGTTCATCCCCAGCACAACCAACGGAAGAACCGCGCGACGAAAGCCCAGGATCTCAACGAGCCAATAGAAGAAGAGCAGAATCAACAGAACACACCCACCACTTACCAACGTGAAGGATTCCGTCCAGATTCGCTTGATCATGGGGTTGACCGGGAGGAGCGCGAAACCGAGTATAAAGCACAACACGGCCCCTCCCCCAATCGCCATGACGTTATAAGCATGGCCGCGCCTCTTGAGCAGCAGTTGACCGCACCATAAGCCCAACAGATTTGTGAACGTACTGCTCATCACGTTGATGTTGACGTAGTAGTCTGCGGGGTTAACGCCCAGGATGACGCGGTCGATCCGCCTGCCGATGTTTTCGGTCATCGAGAAGGGTCCGTCCGCGCCGGGAAAAGCCAGGAACAACCCCCAGTGCACAGCCAGCAAGAGCACCACCGCCAGGACCTGCCAGCGAAATTCCAGTTGCATGATCAGGAAGCAGAAGAAATATGTGAAGGCCATCTGGGCGAGAACATTATCCAACTGAACATGTGGAACGTAGCGGGGGTATCCCTCGTCAGCGATAGACATCAGGATCTGACTAATAAAAAGCAGTAGGACACACCGCCAAAGCACGTGTCGTAACTGCTGCTTGAACGTCTCCCCCTGAGTCCTCCGACGCCCGAACGAGAAAGGCATCGCCAACCCGACCATGAACATGAAGGAGGGTTGAATCAGGTCCCAGAAGACCATGCCTTTCCAGGGCACGTGGTCGAACTGGCGCGCGATCCACGCGTAGCGGGGATGATTCGCCAGCGCGACAAAGCCAAAACCGCTGGAAATCAGCATCATCATGATGAAGCCGCGAAAAGCATCCAGGGAAAGCAGTCGCCTGCCCGGCGCTGGCCCGGCTGCACTCCCGGCGACGGTGGGCCCGGACGTTCCGACGGGTGACACGCTCGCACGCTCAGTGGGTACGGACATAGCAAACCTCTCCTGCTCCGCGGCTCTTCCCTTGCTCAGATCGGTAAGGGCTAACCATTGCGAGTCCCCCATCAGTTCAGGCACGAACCACGGGGGCGAGTCTGATTTCCCAAAGAAATCGCTGGCCAGGGTCGAGGCAAACACAACCCTCCCCGGTGTTGAGAGAATTGGGTCGCCCTATCCAGGGTTCGGGACAAAAGTATTGGAGCGCTGGATCTCCCCAGAATACGAAGTAGAAGTCTTCCTCGGCTGCCAGCATTTTTCCGTCCAGGTTCTTCTGGCTTTGGCTGACGCGCAAGCGGAGGTTTGCGGGATCGTCCAGCTCTACCCACACCTGGCCCCTTGGGAACCCGCCCAGAACGGTGTCGAGGAGTTCCTTACGGCTGACTGGGGTAGGGCTCGAAAGATCCACTGCCGTCCGCTCTCCGCTCAGCAGGCACAAGGCGTTTTGCTGCCAGATGACCGAACCGGGGGTCCGGAGGGTGCATTTCTCAAATTGCCCCTGGCTCGTGAAAGGCATCCGGAGCGACAAGTGGTTGCCGATCGAAAATGGCATCGGACACCCGTTCTGGCCCGCCACGACTTCGTACTCGATCGCAATTCCCCCTCCTCCGAGACTATAGGTTGTCGAGATGTTGAACTGGAAAGGATAAATCCTCAGAGTATCGGTGGAGGCTGAGATGGAGCATCGCACGTAGGCCGAACCCTCCCGCGTGCCGTAGGAGTCGAGTTGCCAGGGTAGGTTCCGAGCGAACCCGTGAACATCGATTTCGTAAACCTTGCCGCCCACCTGGTAGCGGTTTTGTGCCGGCGGACGTCCAGTTCTTTTCCAATCAGAAATCTGTTCCGAGGTGAAAGACCGGCCGACCGCAGGCCAGAGGAGCGGGGCACGCTCATCAGTTGCCGGGCAAGGCCACGCGTCGTAAGCGAGCGCCCGATGGAGTAGCTCAGTCCAGCCCCCGGCGAGCCTTACCTGCAACCTCGTGAGCTCGCCTCCGGCCGCGGGGACGACTCCCAGCCGGATACCGTGCGCCTCGTCCGTCATCCAGAGCAACGGGGTCGTGGGTATCCCCGGCAGATCGCAGGTGCAAAGTTCACACTGGGGATTTACTCGACCCGGCGAGTTTACTCCACTTGCGTGACCTGCTTCTTTCACGCTGCAACCCTCCCTGCCCGGGCACACCAGCAAGCTTGGGGACGGGGGCCCCCTTGAGCGGCCAGCCGCCCACAGGGCTTTTTGACAGAGGCACAACGACCTGTCAAGAGAAAAATTCGTAATTGTAAGTTTATTGCAGGGGCACGCGCCCGCCGTGGAATTTGAATATTCCGGCCGCCGCCGCGGCGATGCGATATGAGACCGGGGGCAGGTCCGTGCCGGCCTTGCACGCCATGGGCTTGGAGGTATGGAAGGCGAGGAAGTTGGCTTGAACATCTGCCGGAGAGTGCAATGCCCATCGGCAGGTTGAGCCATGGGGGTACCTTCCGCTGAGCCGCAATGATGCGGGGGAGGTCCGACTGACGGTACGGAATTCTCTCGACTGTCCCGCTGAGGCACGAGCCGGGTTGAGTTACATTCCGCACTTTAGGGTGCTTGACAGAGGTCGCACAGGGTATTAGCCTGACACTGGAAAGGTGGTCTATTCCCGCAAGTTCACGGCAGACGTTGGGAGCGGAGCCTTATCATCGTGGCCTAAGGGCGTGGGCGAAAAAGAACGGGATTGTATGAAATATGTTCCGACAGTTCGCGAGAAAGACAAGGCCGTCATCATGGCGGCGGTAAGGCGGTTTGGCCCCGTATCGCAGGTTGGAATCCACGACTTGACACGGCTGCGCCCTGCGACCATATCCATGCTGGTAAGGGAGTTGTTGGCCGAAGGCAGGCTGCGAGTGAAGGGGCTTGCTGACAATCCCAAGGGAAGGAAGCAAATCCTGCTCCACATCAACGAGGCTTCGGGTTTCGTGGTCGCTGTCGACTTTGACGAGGAATTCGTCGATGTGGCGCTCGTTGACCTGCATCCCCAGGCGAAGTTTTCCCTCCGGCTGCCTACCGAATTGTCGCAGGGCATCGACGGGCTGGTTCAGCAACTTTTTTCCTGCGTGCGCAGGTTAGTGCGGAAATCCGGGGTCGGATGGGAAGACCTGCGGGGAATCGGCATGGGTGTGCCCGGCTTGGTTAACAGTCGTGACGGCATGATTATCATGTCGTCAACCATCGAGTTCTGGAAGCAGATTCCTCTCCAGCGCCTTTTCCAAACTGAATTTGGCATTCTCACGGTGGTGGAGAACAACGCCCGGACCAAGGCGATGGCCGAGAGGGTGCTGGGCGCGGGCGAAATGGCTGACGACATGATTTATGCAGAGTATGGAAAGGGCATCGGGGCGGGGATAATCGCAGGCGGCAAGGTTTTGCATGGACACAGCTTCAGCGCGGGCGAGTTTGGCCATACGCACATTCTCGAGGATGGTCCCGCCTGCAAATGCGGCAGCTTCGGATGTCTCGAAGCCATTGCGGGAATCGGAGCTCTGGAAGCCAGAATTCGTAAGGCCCTTGCGGAAGGAGGAGCTTCGCGCTGTCTGGAAATGGCCGGGGGAGACGCTAATTCGATCACCGGCTGGATGGTACTCAAAGCCGCAGATCTGGGTGACAAGCTGGCGCGCGCCCTCGTGGAAGACCTGGGGAGGTCTCTGGGATTGGGTCTGGCCAACATGGTCAACTTGTTCAATCCCTCCGTCATCGTGCTGGACTATCGCCTGCACGCGGCCGGTCAACCCCTGCTCGATCAAATCAGCCGCACCGTCCGTCTGCAGGCTCTCAGCCACGCCACCGCGGACCTGGCGTTCCGTTTCGGAAAGCTCGGGCCGCGCATTGGTGTACTGGGAGCGGGTCTGCTGGTGACGGAGAGAATCTTCGAGGTGCCTCTCCTCAAGGCGCCCAAGTTCATTATCGACAGGATTGCCACTCCGGCCTCGCGCTCGGATCCCCGGCGCGACCCCGGCAGCCCAATGCCCCCGGGTCCAACAACCTAGCCTACAAAAAGCTTTTGGCCCTGGGTGGACGCCCCAACTGGATTATCCGAATGATGCAGATGGAGGGGCTCCATATTTTTCTCCAGGATCAAAGTGTTTCGGACAAGTTCCGCGCAAAGCAGCGTACTCCTTGCCGGGCGCTATTTTGCCTCAAGCGGGCAGCCACGGTCAGCGTTTTTCTGACCGTGGGCTTTTCTCATGCGCGATACCCCAATGGCAATCGCACGTCATCAATCTGAATCGGGCACACCGCTACCGTTGCCTTGTCCAAAGCAAAATCGTTGAAACTCGACCACGGCCTATTCGTCTTTGGAGTTGACCGTGGGTTCGTCATCAAAGGAAAAGCCCACGGTCACAAGAGCAGTGACCGTGGCTACTCCAATGTTGCTGATTTCAAAGCCGGACGGAATTATGGCGAACCACAGTTGGAAACCCACGATCTGGACCAGTAATACTGGTTCGCTATGATAACCTCCTGTGGTTGCGGCTTACATTGGCAGGCCATTATAGGCCTGAGCTAACGGAATGATTGCCTTCAGCACGTCTTCCGCGGGCACTGCTACGCCGACACGGAACGGAAGGCGGCTGTCCTCGGAAACGGGAGTCAGCATGAGCCGGTTTTCAACCCGGTTGCCGAGGAAATACATACTGAACGCGGGGATGCGCACCGCGAACCCGTCGGGTGTGTTCGCGCCGCGATAGCGGGACAGGCTTTGGGCGATGTCCGCGTTGCCAAAGCTGGCCGTGGTGTAACCGGTCTCCTTCTTGACCACCGTCACCGAGGACCGTACCTGGCCGCCGGCGGTGACCGGGTAGATGGTCTCCGAACTGGCCGTGAGCAAGGCGTTCGCATCCTGGCCGGCCTGGTAGCCTTTTAGCCGGTCCAAGCCGATGTTGTACAGCGCCAGGGGCGGCGCCAGAGTGGCGCTCTTCACTTCGTCGGCCGACGTGAAGCCGAGGGCTTTGTAGTTTTGCTCGGTGACCAGCTTTTGGAAAGTGGCGAGCGCATTCGAGGCGGCCTGTTGAGCGTCGCCGGTTTGCGGAGGCGCATTTTCGCCGCGGTGCTGCGCGCAGCCGGCTGTCAGCAGCAGCGCGGCGGCGATCATCGGTATCCTGTGTTGCGAGCGCATTTTACTAACCTCCGGTGTAAGTGATGTTGTAGTAGTCGTTCCAGTGTGTGTGGTCGTAACTCGCGCCACCCACGTACTTGTCATAAGTGTAAATTTCCTGCGTGCCGCCGCCCGATACGGATGCGTTGGGGGGAAGCGGGTTGTTCACCGAGACGTAGTTGGTTCCGTCGATGGTGACATATCCGGTGGCGACCATCATGTGACCGCCGCCGGAGTTCCAGTGCCAGGAAAACGCGATCGGTTTCCTCGAGCAATAAATCTGGCTCGTGAGATCATTCCAGGACAGCGGGGCATTGGATGTCTGGGCGGCGGTGAAGCTGTACTTCTCGTACTCGGGCCATCCGCCGTTGACGCACGCGCCGGGAACGGGAGTGTTGCAGCAATCTGTACGACCGAACCGCTTATTGGCCTCGTCGCACTCCTGGACGTTCGAAGCGGGATGCAGGAAGTCCATCGTCATTTTTCCGCTCGCAGCCCAGCACCACATTCCGGTTTGCTGCGCATCGAGGGTGACGGGCTGCGAGCCGATGTTCGCGGGATTGCAGCATCCAACATTGAACAACACGGAGCCGAGGGCAAGCCCGGCCAGGATCTTCTTCATTGAATCTCCTCCTTGTGGCGGCAAGCCGCGGCGCTTGGATCCGGGATTTCCATTGTGGGTCCCCGAGAGGCCGACAGTAGAGCCAGGGTTTTCATTTTTGAGCGCCGTGCATGGATTAAAGCATCCTCGGCGGTGTCGTGTATGCTCAAAATTGCTCACTTTGGCGGGAAATCACTTTGGAACCCGCATCTGCCGCTTGTGCCTCGCCAATATGCCATCCGTGTGATACAGGCTGACGTCTGCCCTGATTACCTCCCTTATTCCTTCGCACGCCCGCTGGCGTCTGTCGGGTTTCAGGGGATCTCTTTTCGAGAGACTCTACTCGGCGAGAGTCAGATTCGGATAACACTTCTGCAGTAGTTTGCTCCCATCCGACCGGCGGTCGGGAATTTCTGAATCTTGCCCCTTCTAATATATTGCTAATAAAGGATTTAGCC
>PMYF01000877.1 GCA_003171295.1 Acidobacteriota bacterium
TTTCGAACTTCTCGCCCTCGGGTCTGGATTGTGCCACCACGCCTGCGTCGGCGAAGCTTCCCGTAGCGATGTCGTACTTGAAGAGATGCGCGTTCGGCGAGGTCAGACCGTAGATCACTCTCGCTTCCCGGTCGATGGCCAGCGCCGAAATGCTCTCCCCTTTGATAGCGACGCCCAGATCCGTAACCGCACAAGGTTCCTTGATCCGGAGGGGCTGGCTGTCTTCGTTTTGCGGCACATACTTCAGCAAATGGCCGCCGGGTGAGGCGCCGATATAGACGTCACCGCTGTTTGCAACCACCACGGCGTGCGCCACGGCGGTGGTGCCGGGAAGCAAGCCCAGCGGCTGGACGTATCCGTGGCGCGGGCTCAGAACGAAAAGGTAAGAATGCTTGCCGCTGGTCGCGCCGTACAGGTTGCCATTCGGCGCCACGGTGAGAGCCGTGATCGCCGAATCTCCATTGGGGATGATGTCCATCGGCGGGTAACCCAGGTCGCGAGCGTCAATGCGATCCTGCGGCACGACCACGGCATCATATCCAGGAGTCCGCTGGGCCCAGCCGAGCCCTTGCCACCCGATTACCAGGAGCAACAGAAGGAATGTTTTGCGCATCATTGGCCGCTCCTATTCGGACGGTAAATCACCAAAGCGAGCCGGTAGGCAACGCCTCCGATCCTTCCGGCGGATTCGGCCGGCTGGCCGGGCACGTCGCGCACCTCGATCGCCCCCACAAAGTAGATCGCCCCGTCCACGCCCGTGTCCGCGGAGTTCAGCCCGATCACGCGGCGGCCGTCGGGCAGGCGCATCTCGCCCAAGTCCTCCTTTCGGCCGGTGTTCAAGTCGTAGGTCAGTAGGTGGGAAACGCCGGCTCCGGCGCTGCCTCCGTAATCGAACTCCTTTTGGGGAACAGCATAGTAAAGCTTGCGGTCCAGGCCCAGCGCCAGGGCCAGGGTCGCGTAGGGGATTTCACGGCTGTTTTCCATCCCGGGCGCGCACAACTGGCCCAGGTCTTTCACCTCGCCATACGGCCCGGCGTGCGGGTCAAAAGAGAACAGCAGGCTGGCGCTTTCATCGACTCCGTAAAACTTGCGCGTCTGCCCGTCCCAGACCACCGTACGCCAATGCGTTTCCGACTTGTTGTAGTCGCGCCCCAGGGAGATTCCTTTTTGCCGCACGGGAATGCGCAGGGGCAGCTCCGTGATCTCGTCCGTGTGGGGATCGTATTTGTAAATCTGGCCGGGACCGATATTCCCGTAAACGTTGCCTTCGTCGTCGATCCCGAGGGTGCGGCAGATCGACTCCCAGTTGTTCATGCGGCCTTTGTCTCCGGCTTTCCCGGTAGCCACATCGTAATACACGAAATGACCCCGGGGATTGGTAAGGCCATAAATGCGGTTGAACTTCGGGTCGTAGGCGCCGGTGTTGACGCCCTCGAAGCGCGGACCAATGCCGAAATCCTCGACCGCTCCCGTCTTGGGGTCGTAGGCCATCCAGTGGGCGCCCGGATAACCTTCCCGGGTGCCCACGCGGGCATAGTCAAACCACCAGCCGCCGTGCGTGCCGTAGTAAATCCGGCCGTCTTTGCCTTCGCCGAACTTGGCGTGAATCTTCGACTGCGGTCCGATGTGCAGATTGGCCTCACCGGCCAGGCGCGTTAGGTCGCCGATGTCCGCGACGCGATCAGTCTTGGGGTCGTACATCACCATGTGGCCGTTGCAGCCGTGGCAGGCCAGACCGGCATAGACTTTTCCGTCACTCGCGACCGAGAGTGCCGCCCAGTTGCCATCCATCTCCGCCAAACCCGGGAAGATGCGAAAGTCAACTCGAAGGGTGCCAGCCGCCACGAGGCTGGGAAGCGAAAGGACTGCCAGGATAATGATCAACGTAATTCTTCGCCTCAAATTAACCTCTCCGGGAGGAGTCATGGACCGTGGCGCAGGCCTCGCTATCCAAAGGTCTGCGGCTTTTCTCCTCAACCATCCGCAAGAGCCGCGGACCTGCAGAACAGGTCCGCGCTACTCAACCACTCAAAGCGCAGTGGATGTTACCACGGCGAACGGCGCTTATTGCAATGGAGCAGGAAAAAAGGAAGGGGCGGGGGCCTCATCCCTTCGCAGCGGTCGACGCTGGGTGTTGAGCCCCTGCCCGAGGCGGGCAGTCAGGGACTGGCAGGGCGAGGCGGCGACGCGCTGGAACCGGCCGGCGTAGGGTGAGGATTCATTTGCTCCCGGCCAGTTTCGTTCCATCATAGGGACAGAACTTGTACGCCCCGCTCAGGGTCTCACCACAAACCGGACACTTCTCCTTCGGCAACAGAGTGCCCAGCGGCAGCCTCCACTTGAACACCCGTTCTCCCAAGTCAACTTCACAGGTGCCTTCCATTAGAGGATCACAGATTCTTGTGCCATCCTTCTTGCTGCCAGGAAAAGCGTAGAAGTGGATGTTCTCGCCTAAAGGTCCCACCAACCTTGCGAATTCCGGCTTCATCAAACCCAGCAAGGCCGGCACACCGGCATCCAACTTATCCTCTGGTAATGGCTTGTAGATGTTGCCTGCGTTGTCCTTAAGTTGGACGAGGCCTCGAACCTCGGCTTCGGTTCGATATGTTACCGCCCCGAAAGGGCCGGGCTTCCCGCTGCCAATGCCGACGATGAAATAAGGGTGGACGACCTTGAGGAACATTTCCAGTTGAGCCGGTGTCGCACGGGGATTTGCGGCAAAGCTCGCTTTCCAGAACTCTTCCGGGAGCCACCAAGCCAAGTTCAGTTCCCCGGGCTCATTGGAAACCTTTAGAGTGTCCTGACCAAGCTCCGTGATATTGGTTTTCTGATCCTGCGCCGCAGCTCCCTGCCAAACACCCATGACGAATCCAACTGCCGCTAACCCTATCCATGCGGATTTCCCAGCCCTCCTTCGCAGGTGCATCATAAAACCGTCCTCCGTCCTCAGCCGCTTACGGGCTGGCCAAAAGCTTCCCCGGGGCACCTCGGAACTGTAGGAAGTGATATAATACATCCATCCCAGGCGATGGAGTTCGCCTTCAACCGTCCTTCTGTGGGACTGATAACTCCTGCTGTGACTTCGGGTCATGGTAGGAGTTTTTTTGCTTTGAGCCTGCTTGGCCCGCGAATTGAGAGGTTCGCGTGGATATCTGGTTGATTGCTTCGCTCTGGGTCGGCTTGGCGCTAATCTCCGCCATGGTCTCGATTCGCCTGGGCATTTCCGTGGCCCTGGTCGAGATCTGCGTAGGTGTGCTGGCTGGCAATTTTCTGCATCTCACCCCCAACGAATGGGTCAGTTTCCTGGCGAGTATGGGAAGCGTGTTGCTGACGTTTCTGGCAGGTGCGGAAATTGATCCGGACGCTTTGCGGGCCAATTTGAAGGAAAGCCTGCTGATTGGGTTCTTTTCCTTCCTGGGGCCCGCTCTCGCTGCTTTCGCGGTTGCCTTCTGGATCTTCAAATGGAACCTGCATGGTGCGGAAATTGCCGGCATCGCGCTTTCCACGACTTCCGTCGCCGTAGTCTATGCGGTGATGATCGAGTCCGGGCTGAATGAGACGGAGCTCGGCAAGGTGATTCTGGCGGCGTGCTTCGTCACGGATCTGGGAACCGTCGTCGCGCTGGGTCTGATCTTCGCCAATTACAACCTCTGGCTGCTCCTTTTTGTGGGCGCCATGGTGGTGGTTCTTTGGGGGATGCCGCGGTTTACGGCGTGGTACTTTGCCAAAGTGGGCAATCGCGTCAGCGAGCCAGAGATCAAGTTTGTGCTTTTCGTTTTATTCCTACTGGGCGGCCTGGCGACACTGGCGAGGAGCGAAGCCGTGCTGCCGGCTTACCTCATCGGCATGGTGATGGCTCGCCAATTCCTTCGCAACCGTGTTCTGATGCATCGCATGCGGGCTATTGCCTTTTCAATTCTGACCCCTTTCTACTTCCTCAAAGCAGGTTCGTACGTCTCCTTCAAGGCCATCGCGGCGGGTGTGGTGGTCATCGCGGTCTTTTTCCTGGTGAAGATGTTAGCGAAGGTGAGCGGGGTGTTTCCTTTTACCCTGCTATTTGGCTTTGGAAGGCGACGGGGTGTTTACACGACCCTGCTTATGGCCACAGGGCTGACGTTTGGGACAATATCCGCACTCTTCGGGCTGACCCACGGCTACATCAGCCAGGCCCAATACACGGTTCTGGTGACCGTGGTCATTTTGAGCGCCGTGCTGCCCACGTTGATTGCGGAGCGTTTCTTCCGGCCTGACTTGCAGTCTGAACAGGAATCGGAAATAGCGGGTAGGGTTCCGGCTGTGAAAAACCTGGAAAGCGAGGCGTGAACCATGTTTAGAAAAATCCTGATTGCCCACGATGGTTCTGAAGGCGCGAAGAAAGCCCTCCGCGAAGCCCTCACCCTGGCGAAGAGCTTCAGCGCGGAACTTCACTCTGTTTCCATCAAGGAAAGACCCAGCCACTACGCTGAAACCGTGGGTGAGGTGATGGAGCAACAAGAGGAAGCCGGCCAATTCTTCGCGCGTGTCACGTCTGAGGCAACCGCCCTGGCACGAGAGCAAGGGATCGATCTCAAGTGTACAGTTCTGGCCGGGCACGAGGTTGAAACCATTATCAAGTTCGCGCGCGAGGGCCAGTATGACTTGCTGGTCGTAGGCTTCATGGGGCACAGCCGAGCCTTTGGCCGCATCTGGGGGGGCACCTCGCAGAACCTGACCAAGACAGCCCCCTGTTCCGTACTGGTCGTCAAGTAAGCGGCCAGCCCTTCGAGGCATGGCGGGTGACAAAGGCTTCACACATGACCGAGAGTCGAAAAGAAACGTCTGCGCCGGCACTCTCACCCGCCCATTCCGCAGCTCTCGTGGCGCGGATGCTGACTCTCGAACAGGACTGCCGGGAAATCGAGCACTTCCTGGATGGCTATGCTGGCATCTTCTACCAATATCTCGGACTTTTCCCCGATGAGACTCGGCGGACGATTCGCACCCTCATATCCGGGATTCTGCAAAGAATTACTCCCATCAGATTGGACCTCGGCGTGGTGCGGACCTGTTCGGTAGGTCCGCGGCTTTTTGGTATCCATAGGGGACGAACCGCGGACCTTCAAAACAGGTCCGCGCTACTCAGTGGAGTGTGTATCCTCATTTTATTCTTGACAGTGCTAATAACCGTATGTACACTAATCTCTGCGGCCAGCGCCCGCTGGCTGAGGTGAAAGGCCGCGGACCTATA